>PNAR01000323.1 GCA_003169715.1 Acidobacteriaceae bacterium
GAGCCGTTTGCCGCGCTCGACGCGCAGACGCGCGATCTGCTGCATGACGAATTGGAACGTATCTGGGCGGAGACCGGGAAGACAATCATTTTCGTCACTCATAATGTGCGCGAGGCCGTCCGGCTGGGAGATCGAGTTGTGCTGTTCACGTTTCGTCCGGGACGCATCAAGGAAGAATTCCTTATTGACCTGCCCCGCGCGCGCCATCTTGAGGATATTGCGGTCGCCAACAAAGCTCGCGAAATTCTCGCTGAGTTGCGCGAAGAAATTAACAAATCTTTGGAGGAGCAGTACGGCTATGAAGCGACTCGCTAAGCACGCCGGTTTTTATGCGGTCTTGATCGCTATATGGGTATTGTTGGCCGAACTCAAAGTGTGGCCGCCGTACATATTCCCAACGCCTAAAGGAGTTTTCCAGGCCTTGTGGGCTGGTTTCGCAGATCATAGTTTCTGGATCGCGATCGCGGTGAGTATGAGAAGAATGCTGATTGGGTATGCACTGTCGGTGGTGCTGGGTATGATTTTGGGTTTGGGAGTGGCCAGCAATAAATTTCTGGAAGAAACCGTGGGAGGTCTGCTCGTGAGCTTGCAGAGCCTGCCCAGCATATGCTGGCTGCCTTTGGCTGTGCTCTGGTTTGGGCTCAGCGAAAAGGCAATCATATTTGTGGTGGTGATGGGATCGCTGTTGTCGGTCACGATCGCAATGGAAACTGGACGCAAACAAATGCCGAAAATATATGGCATGGCGGGCCGCAACTTGGGAGCGAGAGGATTTCCTCTGTTTTGGAATGTGTCGCTCCCTGCGAGTCTTCCTTACATTGTGTCAGGACTAAAACAGGGATGGGCGTTCGCGTGGCGCTCCCTGATTTCCGGCGAGATGATTTTCGTGAGTCTTGGCCTTGGGCAATTGCTCATGATGGGCCGCGATCTGAACGACATGAGCCAGGTGATCGCAGTAATGATACTGATCATAGGCATTGGATACATCGTAGATGGCCTGGTATTTAAAAATGTGGAACGCCGAATCCAGCAAAGGTGGGGATTGGCGCCAGTTTAGTCTTCGCTCTCGCAAGTGGGGTCTTGAACCAAGGAAACACGCTTCAAGCTGCTGAACCAAAAAAAATAACAGGAGTGTTCGATGAAAACGAACCGAAGTTACTCAATAATCTCTACTATATCTATCGTGATAATTGCAATGGTCGCGAATCCGAGAGGGTTTTCACAAGATACGGCCACAGTTCCAACCTCGAGAGCTCACGGAGTGAAGAAAAAATCCGTGCCTTCCGCAGCCGAGCTTGAGGTTCAGCAACTGAGGGAACTTGTGCAAGCACAGCAGCAGCAGATTAACCAGCAAGGTCAGCAGGTGGATGCCTTGCGCACTCAGCTTCAGCAGGTCGTGGATGCAACTCAACGGGCCAGCGCCGCTGCTCAAAATATCCAGAGCGGCGCGGATCAGGCGCAGAACGCAGCGCTACAAGCCCAGCAATCCGCAGCCGAAGCGCAAAAAGTCGCCGACAAAGCATCGTCCAATGCCGTGGATGCAACAACCGCAGTCAGCCTGATGCAAACGGAGACGAAAGATGAAACGAGGCAACTCACTGCTCTTGAGGCTATCGCCGGACGGTTTCGGCTGAGCGGCGACGTTCGAGTTCGTGGCGAAAGCTACAATCAAAGCACCTTACCCGATCGAAACCGGGCGCGAATTCGAGCTCGTATCGGACTCGACGGCCAAATCAATCAAGATTTTGTCGGCGGTATAGCCGTGGCTACGGGATCTTTGGGCGACCCTACATCCACCAATGAAACCTTGACGAATGTCTTTAATCGAAAAACGATTGCGCTGGACCGCGCGTTCGTCACATTCAATCCAGTCGCGCACAGGTGGATATCGCTTACCGGCGGAAAGTTTGCTTACACGTGGCAACGTACTTCGGCGACCTTTGATCCCGATTTGAATCCGGAAGGCTTCAACGAAAAATTCTCATTCGATTTCGGCGGAGCGCTGAAAAACTTCACCGTGCAGGGAATGGAGCTGCTATACAACGAGAGCGCCGCGGCTCAAGACTCCTATGCGATTGGCGGACAAATATCGGCAAGGTTCCAACTCGGTCCCTGGACGGCCACTCCTTCGTTCTTGAGCTTAAAGTGGAATCGTCCTGACGCCATACTGCAAGAGAGCGCGTTCGCAACCCAGGCGACCACGACGGGCGTCACTGGATCCACCAGCGCCACGACTTTCGGGCCGTTTCCGACATCGGGAGAAGGCCAGGGTTGCGCGAAGGGATTGGGCTTTCCTGCCTACGCTTCTTGCGTGTTTGCTCCTAACGGCCTGACCAACGCGACATTCGTGGATTCCAAGGGAGTGCCGCATTTTTATTCCGGATACAACTATGCGGACTTCATTCTCAACAACCAGATTCAAACCGCAGCGAAGCGGCTGCCGGTAAATCTGCTTCTCGAATTCGAAGACAATCTTGATGCTGAGGCTCATCCTCTAAATTCCAAAGGAATAGTTCAGGCGAACCTGGGCAGTCAAAATAAAGAGTACGGGGCAGACTTCAGCCTGGGGCAAACCAGGAATAAGAACGACGTTCAATTTGGATATGCCTGGTACCGGGAAGAGCAGGATGCCGCAATCGCTTCCTTCGTGGAAAGCGATCAGCGCGCCCCCACGAATA
This sequence comes from Acidobacteriaceae bacterium, assembly GCA_003169715.1. Taxonomy (GTDB): domain Bacteria; phylum Acidobacteriota; class Terriglobia; order Terriglobales; family Acidobacteriaceae; genus PALSA-188. The sequence goes on from PNAR01000323.1 coordinate 2,679, forward strand.
TTATCCAGAACCGTTTTTACGTGTTATGGAAGCTGCATACCAATACCGTGGCGAGCTTCAGTTGGTGGCATGGCCGCACGCTGAACACGAATTTAGAAAACAATGCGGCGTTGTTTAATACCTGGAGCAGCGCAAACAAGGGGACAACCATCACGACCGCCGGTCAACCCGAGCCTTATCTCAACCGGTTGCAATTCGATTTGATTTACACCTTCTAAGCACTCTGGCCAGTCTCAAATGGTGCGCCAAGTGGCGCGATACTAGAAAGGAGTGATGTTTCTACGAACGTTACGCGACAAGTATCCAGCGCCGGCAAGAGCGGAATCCGGGTCTGGCATCTGACGAGTTCTCGGCATCGTGCCGCCCGAACGTCAATTTAATTCCCAAAAAGACCTTCGGGGATCTCGCTTATGGATGAAAATCTTCCAATTCTCATCATTGCCGCTTGTTTAGCGTTTGGAGGCCAGATTGCCAATGTCTTCTGCGGGATAAGGTTGGAGGAGCATGTCAGTCGGCAACCATGGGCTTAACAACGCATTAAGAATGCCCCTTGTTTCGTTGCCAGTAAAGACCCGGCCGGTTCCAACTTTCGTAGGTGGAAAACGGGCAAAGGTCGGCAGTGCAAGCGCACACCATGACAGATTGGATCCCCTTTACATGTTTTATTGCGGACTGCGATGGCACAAACATGCCGACAGCAGCGCCGGATGGGAATTGATCCAGGCTTTGAGGTCATGGGATCGAGGCGTCAGGGGGGTTGCCGCCGCGTTAATGGCAAAAACTGAGCATGCCCGGCTGCTTGTCCGGGACTTGCGTCGCACCCGAAGTGGGCTCTATCGAATCGCAACCGAATATGCGACTGAAAAGGACGGGCAAGACCGTTCAAAGGCGGTGACAATGAACACTCCGTACGGGTTGGAGATGAGCGAGAACTGTGTTTCCTGCAAGCTGCGGAAGGGCCATTGGTTCTGCTCCCTTTCTTCCGGCGTGTTACAGCCATTCAGTACGGCAAGCCATCTTAGTACCTACCCGGGTAATGCCATTCTTTTCGTCGAAGGACAGATGCCAAGGGGTGCCTTCGTGCTCTGTTCGGGGAAAGTGAAACTCTCGACGACTTCCAGGGACGGCAAAGTACTGATCATAAAGATGGCCGAGGCAGGCGAGGTTTTGGGCTTGAGCGCGGTCATTTCCGGGACCTGCTTCGAGGTTACGGCTGAGACCGCGACGCCGTGCCAGGTCAACTTCATCGAGCGGGAAGCGCTTCTAAGGCTGATGGAGAAGCATGGCGAGCTGGGACTGCACTCCGCACAGGCGTTAAGCACGGATTTCCAAACCGCATACCGGGACATCCATGAATTGGTGCTGGCCCGATCGTCGGCGGGAAAACTGGCAAGATTGATTTTGTCCTGGACGCCCAGCCGCGAGAAGCATACCTTGAGCAGCGAGATCCGCATCCGAAACGGAGTAACTCACGAAGAAATGGCGCAGATGATTGGGGCCTCCAGAGAAACTGTCACCCGGTTGCTAAGCGATCTCAAGAAAAGAGAGCTGATCCGGTTGGAAGGTTCAACCCTGGTGATACGAAATCGGACGGCTCTGGAAGCCATGTCGGCATAGAACGGGCAGGCCTGTCTCGCTTGGATTGAGAATCAAGGGCAAGGGCGTATCTAGGCCGCCGTGGTTGCATGGGGCCAAAACGGAAGTCATAGCCCGAATAGTTCGCGAAGGCGTTTGGTTTGGGCGCGGCTGACGGGGATTTCGGTTTGTTTCTTGTCGTCCATGCGCAGTTGGTAAGAGCTTTTGAACCACGGAACTACTTCTTTGATGCGGTTGATATTGACCAAATACGACCGGTGAGCGCGCCAGAAGGAATTTGGATCCAGGCTGCCGAGCAGTTCTTCCAGCGTGCGACAGTTGGATTGGCCCTCCATGCCATTCGGTCCCGTGGTCGCAACGCTGATGACGCCATCTTCAATTGAAGCAAAGCAAATATCTTTTTGGCTCACTAGGAAAAGGCGCCCGGCAGTTTTCAGCAGCAGCTTGGAGCTCTGTGGTTTCTGGGCTTCGAGCATCCGGACGAGAGTTTCGAGCTTGTCGGAAGATGTGGTATTCGATTCGAGCTTGGCGCGAACCTTCTGTACGGATTGCGCAACCCGCTTCTTATCGAAAGGTTTGAGCAGGTAATCAACGGCGTTTACCTCAAAGGCTTTTACCGCGTATTGATCAAAAGCAGTGGCGAAGACGATCTTTGGAAGTGGGACTTTCTTGTCCAACAATTTCTTGATGACTCCGAAGCCATCGAGGCCAGGCATTTGTACGTCAAGGAAAACCAGATCGGGAGTGTGCTCGCGGATCAGATTAATCGCGTCGAGGCCATTTTCACCTTGGGCGACGACGTCAACCTCTCCGATGTTTTTCAGGAGATAGGCGAGTTCGTCGCGGGCAAGTTGCTCATCGTCAACGATTACCGCAGATAAGGGCATGCTCTCCCGAACCAGTCTTTGGTCGCGCGTCATTGGTCGTTCGCTTACCCATTTCGTCTTTGCCGCAGCAGCGACCCGAGCAACGACCGGCAACGAGAACCACCAACAAAGTATAGCTCTTTTGTCCCTGAGCAACCCTCTCGCATTGCTGCGTCATATTCGCATTCCGCGCTAAACTGAACTCTCATGAATTACATCTACGGAATCAATGCCGTCGCGGAGGCACTGAAGGCGCGAGGGCGTGCTTTTACCTGGGTGGGAGTCGCCAAAGAGCGTCACGACTTGCGCCTCCAGCGCGTGGTGGATGAATGTCGAAAGCAGGGAGTCGCGGTGCGATTTGTTTCCCGCGCGGAACTTGACCAGATGGCCGGGAACAATGCGCACCAAGGCGTAGTCGCGGTCACGTCAGCCAAGCAATACAACGATCTCGATGATGTTGTGGACGCGAAACGCGGCGAATATTCGCTGCTAGTCGTGCTCGACGGCATTGAAGACCCGCACAACCTAGGAGCTGCCATCCGGACTGCCGATGCTGCCGGAGCAGACGCGGTAATTATTCCGGAGCGTCGCGCCGCCAGCGTGACGGCGATCGTGGCGAAGGCTTCGGCGGGGGCGAGCGAGCACTTGCCAATAGCGAAAGTTACAAACATCGCGCGCACGCTCGAAGAATTGAAAGCCAAGAATATCTGGACTGTTGGTTTGGATGAACGCGGACCGCAAAGCTACGATTCGCTGGACTACAACATGGATTGCGCCATCGTTCTCGGCGCTGAGGGCAAGGGAATTCACCAGCTGGTCGCCAGAAAATG
>PNAR01000518.1 GCA_003169715.1 Acidobacteriaceae bacterium
CGCTTGGCGATGTCCATGGTGCGAACGCCCTTCTTTGCCTGGATCTTGTCGCTGAAAACAACTTCGTGCATTGTAGGAGTCTTGTAGGGCAGGTCGTATGCGCCATCGAGGCCCTTGCGAATATAGTTGGCGTTTAAGACGGCATCTTCAGTAGTTTGCCGCAAGCCATCCGGTCCATTCGCCATGATGTAAGCGAGGGCGCGAACGAACATTCCGAAATTTCCGTAGAATGCGCGAACCCGTCCGACCGAATCTGGCCGATTGTAGTCGAAGCCCAGGGTGCCATCAGGTTTCGTGATGACTACGGGTGTGGGAAGGAACGGTTCGAGGATTTTCTTTACCGCGACCGGTCCCGAGCCAGGGCCGCCGCCGCCGTGAGGCGTTGAAAAAGTTTTGTGCAAATTGAGATGCATCACGTCCACGCCGAAGTCGCCGGGACGCACTTTGCCGACGAGCGCATTCATGTTCGCGCCGTCCATGTAGAGCAAACCGCCCTTGGCATGCATCATGTCGGCGATCTTATGAATCTCCTGCTCGAAGATTCCCAAAGTGTTGGGATTGGTGAGCATGAGCGCGGCAACATCTTCGCTCATTTGCGCCGACAGCGCTTCAACATCCACCATGCCATTTGCGTTTGACTTAAGATTTTCGACCGCGTAGCCAACGAGGGCAGCGGTCGCTGGATTCGTGCCGTGCGCGGAATCTGGAATTAATATTTTTTTGCGAGGCGAGCCTTTCGATTGATGGTATGCACGCACCATGAGCAGGCCGGTAAGTTCGCCATGAGCTCCCGCGGCGGGCTGTAGGGTAATGGCATCCATTCCGGTGATGTCGTTCAGGCAGTCCGCCAAAGTTTTCAGGATGAGCAGAGCTCCCTGAGAAATCTTCTCCGGCTGGTAAGGATGGGCATTCGCAAGCCCTTCCATCCGCGCCACGACTTCATTCACGCGCGGGTTGTACTTCATCGTGCAAGACCCGAGCGGATACATGCCGAGATCAATTGCGTAATTCCAGGTCGAAAGGCGAGTGAAGTGGCGGATGATCTCGATCTCGCTGACTTCCGGAAGATTCCCTAAATCTTTTCTTTCCGCTGAGCCTAATATCTGCGATGTATTAACTTCTGGAACGTCGAGTGGAGGAAGCTTCCAGGCTGCCTTGCCGGGAGACGATTTTTCAAAAATGAGTCCCTCGTTTTGACTGGTGTGGCGAGTGGCTTTTCGGGTGGAGCGTTTCAACGGGCCACCTCTTCTACTTCGGGCGCGATCTCCCGTTCGTTTTCCGCCACTAGACCGACCACCGTGTCTATGGCGGCGCGTGGCGTCATCTCGGTGCAACACCATAAACTCGCATTGTCCAATTCCGGGAAGAATTTCTTGAGGGGAAGTCCGCCTACAATCTTATGTTTCAGAGCAAGGTTGTTTATCTCGTAAGGATCTTCGGACGATTGCACCACGAACTCGTTAAATCTCGGCGCCTTCGCGAACAACACGTTCGCACATTTTCCGAATTGCGCGGCTGCATAAGCGGTCTTCGCCAAATTCTGTTTCGCCAATTCACGAAGACCTACTTTTCCGTATACGGTCATGAAGATGTTCGCCATGAGCGCGATCAGTGCCTGATTGGTACAGATGTTCGAAGTCGCCTTCTCGCGGCGAATGTGTTGCTCGCGAGTGGCCAGGGTTAGAACAAATCCGCGCTTTCCGTTCTTGTCGGTAGTTTGGCCGACGAGGCGCCCTGGCATCTGGCGGACATATTGCTCTCTTGTGGCGATCACCCCGCAGTAAGGGCCGCCATATCCCAGCGGGACGCCGAAGGATTGCGCTTCCATGGCAATGATGTCGGCTTGGCGCGGAGGCTCAACGATGCCCAGCGAGATTGCTTCCGCAATGGAAACGACGAGCATAGCGCCATGCTTGTGAGCGATATCGGCGATGGCCGCAACATCTTCAATGGTTCCAAAAAAGTTTGGCGATTGGATGAGGACGCACGCGGTTCCAGGAGTGATGGACTTCTCCAGCGCGATCAAATCAACGCGCCCGGTGTCTGCGAATGCGACATTGGAAAGCGGCATACCCTGATGGAATGCGTAGGTCGTCAAAACCTCGCGGTATTCGGGATGTACGCTGCGGGACACGACTACTGAGCGGCGCCCGGTCAGACGCACCGCCATCATTACAGCTTCCGCAGCTGCGGTCGAGCCGTCATACATGGACGCGTTCGCCACTTCCATGCCGGTGAGTTCGCAGATCATGGTCTGAAACTCAAAGATTGACTGAAGGGTCCCCTGCGAAACTTCGGCTTGATAGGGCGTGTAAGCCGTCAAGAACTCTCCACGAGAGATGAGCGAATCAATGATCACGGGACGATAGTGGTAGTACGCACCGGCGCCTAAAAAAGTGGTGTAGCCGTCGCCATTCTCGCGAGAGCGCTCGCGAAACCAATCCACGATTTCGGATTCCGCCATTTGCCGCGGAACTTTAAGATCGCGTTTGAGGCGATATTCGGCGGGGATGGGAGAAAAGAGGTCGTCAATGGAACGAGCGCCAATTGCGTCAAGCATGGCTTTACGGTCGGCGGGAGATTTAGGCAAATAACGCATGGGTGTTAGATGTATGGTTGGACAAATTTGATTGTGAAGCTAAAGCATGAATCAATTTTGAGCCCAGAAAAACCTATTCACTACGGATCAAATGCATAGGTCCTTCGCTTCGCTCAGGATAACAATTTTAATTTAGAGCGTGTTCGCCGACGTTAGTTTTCTTCCGCCACAAACTTCTCGTAATCTTCGGACGACAATAGTGATCTCAGTTCCGACGGGTCTTTCAAGGCGATTTTTATTAACCACGCGCTGTGAGCGTCCTTATTAATGTTCTCGGGAGCGGTAGCCAAATCCGCGTTCACTTCCGTCACGGTGCCAGAAGCCGGAGAATATAAATCGGAGACTGCTTTTACCGACTCGACCGAGCCAAACGTCTTGCCCTTCGCGACTTCGGTCCCCACTTTGGGCAGCTCGACAAAAACAATATCGCCCAATGATTCCTGCGCATGACTGGTGATGCCGATGGTTGCGGTCGTGCCATTAGCTTTGATCCATTCATGCTCTTTGGTGTACTTGAAGTCGCCCGGATAAGACATTCTTGCCTGCTCCTTGGTGCTCGAAAAAATTGTCTTTACGAAACGCTTTTCTTGTTTACGAAGCGCTTTTCTTAGGACGTTTATAAAAAGGCGTCGGCACTACTTTTGCGGCGACGGGCTGGTTGCGAATCTCGACTTTCAAACTCGATCCGAGTTCAGCGAATTCCGGAGGAACATAAGCCAAAGCGATATTCTTTTTCAAAAATGGGGCAAAAGATCCACTAGTAACGTATCCAACCTCTTTCCCGCCATCGTCGAGGACCCTGTATCCATCCCGAGCTATCCCGCGCTCCGTCATCTCCAAGCCTACCAATGTCCGGGTAAGTCCCCTGTCCTTCGCGTGTACTAGTGCGGATCGCCCGATGAAATCCGGCTTGTCCATCTTACAGAAACGATCAAGACCGGCTTCACAGACGTTTATGGTATCGGAAATCTCGTGACCGTAGAGCGGCAGTTTTCCTTCGAGCCGTAAGGTATTGCGAGCTCCCAGCCCGCACGGCACAACGCCAAATTCCTTGCCCACCTCCAGCAATATATTCCAGACCGAGGTGCTTGTCGGCTCATCCGATGGGACGTAGATTTCGAATCCGTCTTCGGCTGTATAGCCTGTTCGGGCAATAAGGATGTCCCCGAGATAGCGGCGCGAGGACTTTTCGAAGCATAGAATGTTTCCCCGAGTAAACCAATAGGACTTTACGGAGGAAAGGTCTGTCCCTGGGGTGATTTTTTGCAACAAGTTCTCGGCTTTCGGCCCTTGAATCGCAATCTGGGTGAAGTCGTCGGAAAGATTCTCAACTGCGCAGTTGAATCCGGCACAATTGTCTCGCACCCAGCTGACGTCTTTTTCGCGGGTACCAGCGTTGATTACGAGCATGTAGTCATTCTCGCCGAGGCGGTGAACAACGACATCGTCCACGAACGTGCCCTGCGGGTAGAGCAGCGCCGAGTATTGGGCCTGTCCGATGGCAAGTTTCGAAGCGTCATTCATGGAAATATGCTGCACAGCGGCGAGTGAATCGGGGCCAGAAATCTGGATATCCCCCATGTGGCTCACATCGAAGATGCCCACGCCAGTTCGAACCGCATTGTGCTCGGCGATAATTCCTCCCGCCGAAGGATATTCGACCGGCATATCCCAGCCATTGAACTCCACCATCTTCGCGCCCATTTTGCGATGAGCGGCGTTCAGCGCGGTCTTGCGAATTGTGGCAGAGATAGCTTCAACCGCAGACAACGGATCCCCTAGATGCGAGCGGAGTTTGGGCCGGAACGTTTACCCTAACACGCAATAAGTTGCGGGTTCAACCGGTTGGAAGGCTTGGTAGTGGGTCAAGTTCCGAAACCCATCAACCACAAAGGACACGAAGGTGCACGAAGGAAACCGTCGAAATTGGACTTCGTGACACTTCGTGGTTGATGGTTTTCCTGCTGCCGCAACAAACTGGGCCATTACCGAAAGCGTTGCATAACATTATTTAAGATAGCCCTACCAAAAATTGGTCTATGTGCTCCCGCTTATCGGTTACCATAAATGGATATGAAAGCAACGGCTAAGGCCTTGGCAATCCTTCTGTTTTTTTCTGCTTTTTCGGCATGGTCGCAGGATTTGGCTACGGAGCTTCGTCCGCCCAAGGGCGCGAAAGTTGCCATCGTTGTTTTTGAGGATTTGCAGTGTCCGCTGTGCCGTCAGACCGCGCCTCTTCTCAAGCAGGCGGGAAAAACTTACAAAATTCCAGTGGTCCGCCATGATTTCCCGTTGCCCATGCACAACTGGTCATTCGAGGCCACGGTAACCGCGCATTATTTCGACGCACGATCACGGGCCCTGGGGCTTGAATATCGCGACTATATTTTCGAGCACCAGCCAGAAATCACTCCACAAAATTTGCGCTCGTTTTCTGATAAATTCGCCGCCGACCACAAAATGGCATTGCCCTTCGTGATCGATCCGCAGGGAAAGTTGGCAGCCGAAGTTCGGGCGGAACGCGATGAAGGAACCAGGATCGGCCTTCACCAGACCCCGACGATTTATGTNNTATCAGATGATTGACGCCATGGAGCGGGACTGAAGCCGCCCCCGCTGCTGCCCCACGAACTTCATCCTCGCTCGAACGCGTACTTTTTCTCGATCTCGGATAAGGCCGCCTGCATCTCGGCTTCGAACTTTTCTTTCTGGGCCATTAATGCCGCGTTCGCCGATGCCGATTCTCCTTGCAGGGTAATCAATCCATCTTCTTTGAGCTTCGCCGCAAGGGCCAGGAGATGCCCGGCAGTTGATTCCACGTACAAAGCTTCAGTTGGATCGGCAAGCCACACGGGCGTTGGCGAGATCAAGGTTTGCCAATAGACTTTTCTCAGCAGCAAGCGGGTAATGTCCTCATCTGTTGTTTTTCCGAAGATCCACTTCTTATTCTTGAAATCATAAAAGCGGCTGGAAAAGTGGACTGGCACCAACTTCCCCGATTTCACGAACTCAACCTGCCTGCGATCTACTTGCTTGCGCAACGCATTGATCACTGGCGCTTCAACATCTTTGCCCTCGAGCGACGGCAATGTTTCACGGACTGTTGCAGAAAGATTCACGGCAACAGGCGCATGCAATCCGCCAGAATTCTCCAAGCGGATATCTCCGTGCAACACCCAGAAATCCGCGCCGGAGGTGGACTTGTGGAAAGGCCAGTCAAGCTGAAATGAAAGGGGGAGGCCAGTCAAGGTCGGGTAGATTTTCGTTGCTTGTTGTCCGGGAATTTCAGGCATATTTAAGATGTCTGCTCCTTTGGGGAATTAGGAATGATAGCTCAGATTATCGCCGCAGAAAGACGATCCGGTCTTTCCAATCCCAGTTCTTGGATGTTTTGATGAGTCCGGCAGCGCCTGGATCAGCCCGATATTTGACAGCAAAATAGTTTTTCGTCAACGAAAATCACGCCGCCGTGGAATCGTTCTTCTTCCGGCCAACTTTTCAAGAGCTGGGGGATTGCGCAATGATCGAGACCACCGTTATGAATCAGTAAAATGTTGTAGGCAGCTGAACCTGTAAGCCGAATTCTGTCCGCGGGATTGCTCTCGCGGGACGGTCATTCCTCTGGGCCGCGCATTACTGCGAGGCTCAAGCGACCTACCCGGAGG
>PNAR01000416.1 GCA_003169715.1 Acidobacteriaceae bacterium
GGCAAGCTCTGGCCCCTCGCTAAAACTGTGCGCGATCCGGCGATGTAAGCGCTCAAGGCATCCTGCGCCGATTTGCCGAGAGGCACGATTCGTTCTTTGTCACCTTTGCCGCGCACCAGGATGTAACCTGCGTCGAGCTTCAGGTCTTCCAGCTTTATTCCGATTATTTCGGAAACCCTCAGCGCACCGGCATAGAAAACTTCCAGCATCGCCCGGTCACGCGTGGCGATAGCTTCCGATTCCCTGCCCTGTGGCGCTTCGGATGGAACTCGGAGCATGATTTCCACCTCGTCGCGCGAGAGGGCCTTGGGAAGGACCTTCCATTGCTTAGGCGAATCAATATTCAGAGTTGGATCGGAGACGATGTTCTTGTCGAGAAGCAGATACCGATAGAAATGCCGTAAGGCAGAAAGCTTTCGTCCCACGGATCGTCCGTCAACACCGTTGGCGAATAATTGCTGGATAAAATTGCGGACATCGTCGCGATTGGCGTTCGTCAGCGTGCGTTCGCTGGATTCGAGAAAACCCGCAAACTGTCCGATATCGGTGCTGTACGCCGCAATAGTCAGCGGGCGAAGACCCTTTTCGACTTTCAGGTAATCAAGAAAGCCAAGAGCAACATTAGAGTCGGATTTTGGAACCACAACTTCCAGTATGCTCGTTATCGGACATTGCGGACAGTGATGAGCTGGATGCACTCGCGATTAGCATTTCGAACTGACCTTTTTTCAAATGTGAAGGCCGGCGACCTCTTCTCTCAAGTCCAGGCTGACGGGTTGCAACCGTGGGCTCAAAAGCTGAATTACCAAAAGTGCAATTAGATAGGCCGACCCGGCAATTATGAAAAGGGGTAGATAGCTATGTGTCAGCTGCAACACAAAACCGGTAAATGCTGAGATAAGCGCGCCGCCGATTGCACCGCCAAATCCGCCTATCCCGACAACCGAGCCGACGGCCCGTTTAGGAAACATGTCCGATGCCAGCGTGAACATATTGGCGGACCATCCCTGGTGCGCCGCAGTCGCCAGGCTGATCAGGGCCACCGCGCCCCATAGATTCTGGATATTGGCGGCCGTCATGATCGGCACCACGGCCAGAGCGCAAACCAGCATCGTAGTCTTGCGGGCACCGTTCAATGTCCAGCCAGCTTTTATTAGTCTTGCCGCCAGCCAGCCTCCGAAAATGCTGCCGACCGTTGCGGCATTGTAAATGACGACCAATGGCAGCCCAAGCCCTGTCAACGACAGATGGTGTTCCGAGGAAAAGAATTTTGGCAACCAGAACAAGAAAAACCACCAAATAGGATCGGTGAGGAACTTGCCAAGAATCAATGCCCAAGTCTGGCGATAACCAAGGAGCGGCCACCATGCAATTTTGGAAGTAGCTTCGGCCGGGTCACTATGAATGTACTGAAATTCCTCGGGAGAAAGCTTTGGATGTTCATGGGGTTTGCGATACACCATCAGCCAGCACACGATCCAGATTGCGCTGAAAAGGCCGGTAAATAAGAAAGCGAATCGCCACCCTAAATGAATTGCTATCCACGGAACCGCCAGGGGTGCTACCGTGGCGCCGATGTTGGTTCCAGAGTTAAAAATTCCAGTCGCAAGCGCCCGCTCTTTTTTCGGAAACCATTCCGCGATAGTTTTGATGGCGGCGGGAAAATTACCGGACTCTCCAAATCCCAGCGCGAATCGCGCGATTCCGAAACCCAGGGCGGAGTGTACCAGGGCATGCGCCATGGCGGAAAGGCTCCAGATTCCAATCGCCACGGCATAGCCGATTCGAGTGCCCACTCGGTCAATGAGCCGTCCCATAACGAGCAGCCCAATCGCATAAGCCACCTGAAATGCGGTGACAATTTCTCCGTACTGAAGTTCATTCCAACCAATTTTTGTCTGCAACAGCGGTGCTAGTAGTCCGAGCACCTGCCGGTCAATGTAGTTTATAGTGGTTGCGAAAAAAAGAAGCGCGCAGATCGTCCAGCGATAATGCCCCGCACTTTTCTTTGTAATCTCTGGCCCGGAAGAGGGCATGGAAGCGGCCGTGGCGTCACGCTTTGAGTTGGGAGTCATCTCCATGAGAGATTAAATTACTCTGCGCCAAGGCGATTGTCTTGTGCAGGCTTCAGAGGAGGGTTGCTCCGCTGGGCAGGTGGGGACACCCGCCTTACGTGGAATCCGTTCTCAAATGATAAAGTGAGTGCGTTCCAAACATTCTAAATCCAACACTCCAAACAGGGATTTGCACCATGAAGATTGTGGATGCCAAGGTTATTATTTGCAGCCCCGGACGAAATTTTGTCACGCTTAAAGTTACAACAGAAGATGGGATTTACGGGCTGGGAGATGCGACCCTAAACGGCCGCGAACTCGCAGTTGCAAGCTATTTGACGGAACATGTGCTGCCTCTGCTGATTGGCCGCGATGCACGGCGCATCGAGGACATTTGGCAGTATCTATATAAAGGAGCCTATTGGCGCCGCGGACCGGTGACCATGGCCTCAATCGCTGCCGTTGATACGGTGCTCTGGGATATTAAGGCGAAGAGCCTCAATACACCTTTGTACCAGCTTCTTGGCGGCGCTTCGCGGGAAGCCGTTCTTGTTTATGGCCACGCCAGCGGCGCCGGAGTTGAAGAAACCGTCAAGGCCGTCGCCCACTATCTGGAGCTTGGCTATAAGGCAATTCGCGCCCAGTCTGGAATTCCGGGGCTCGCCAGTACATATGGAGTTGGACGTGGCGGCATGTATTACGAGCCCGCAGAAAAAGACGCGCCTCCCGAGAACATCTGGTCATCCGAACAATATTTGAATTTCGTGCCGGGACTGTTTGCACGATTGCGAAAGGAGTTCGGGGATGACATTCCCCTTCTGCACGATGCGCATCACCGGTTGACTCCAATCGAAGCCGCGCGATTGGGAAAAAGTCTCGAACCATTTCATCTTTTCTGGCTTGAGGACCCCACGCCCGCTGAATTGCAGGAAAGCTTCCGGTTAATTCGCCGGCACACGACTACTCCCCTGGCCGTAGGAGAAGTTTTCAATAGCATTTTTGATTGCCAGCAGTTGATTCAGGAACAGCTCATTGATTACATTCGCACCACGGTGGTTCATGCCGGCGGAATTTCACACCTGAGAAAAATCGCCAATCTGGCGGAAATTTATCAGGTCCGGACTGGGGCGCATGGAGCAACCGATATGAGTCCGGTGTGCATGGCCGCCGCTCTTCATTTTGATTTGAGCGTTCACAATTTTGGAATTCAGGAATACATGCACCATTCCGCCGAAACCGATACGGTGTTCCCGCATTCCTATTCTTTTGAAGACGGACTCATGCATCCCGGCGAAACGCCGGGTCTAGGCGTGGATATTAACGAATCGCTCGCCGCGAAATATCCATATCAGCGCGCTTATCTGCCAATCAACCGCAAATTAGATGGGACGATGCACAGTTGGTAGGGGCGTAGACCACGTAAACCCGGACGCCCCCGTCCGGGTGGGCGAGCAAAGCTCGCCAGATCTCTACGGAGCGTTGCTCCGCCGGGCGGACGCTCCTACGTGAGCTAGACTTTTACCGATTCAGTTTGTTTAGCGGAGGCCAGTTCAAGGCCGAGATATTGCCTCGCATTGGCGAAGCAGATGTTGCGGATCATCGTGCCTAGAAGCCGTTCGTCATTCGGAAGCTCCCCATTTTCCACGTCACGGCCAATTAAATTGCATAGAACTCGCCGGAAATATTCATGCCTCGGGAATGACATGAACGATCGCGAGTCGGTCAGCATACCGATGAATCTGGAAAGCAATCCGGTGTTCGAGAGCGCGCTGATTTGCCATTCGATTCCCGCTTTCTGATCCAGGAACCACCATCCGCTGCCGAATTGAATCTTCCCCGCGACGGACCCATCCTGAAAATTTCCAACCGCTGTCGCGAACACATAATTGTCGGCGGGATTCACGTTATACACGATCATTTTCGGAAGCGCGTTTTCCTGGGAAAGACGGTCGAGATACCGGCAAAAAGCCTCGGCCTGCAGCCAATCGCCCACGCTATCGAATCCGGTGTTTAGTCCCAATTCTCGCGTACGAGAAGTGTTCACGTTTCGAATTGCGCCGAGGTGCAATTGCTTGGTCCAGCCTTTTTCGGCATCCATGCGCCCGAAGAACAGCATTAGAAACGAAGCAAACTGTTCATGCTCGTCGCTGGTAGCGGCATTTCCTGCGCGCGCTTTCGCGAAGATAGCCGCTGCCTGACTCTCAGTGCAAGATGAAGCATGACAATAGGGCAAGCCATGGTCAGACAGCCTTCCGCCATTGGCGTGGAAGAAGTCATGGCGTTGCTTTAAGGCATCGAGAAAATTCTTAAAGTTCGATATGGCGATATCGCTGGCGCGTTCCAGCCGTTCCACCCATGCATTCAACAATTTCGGTGTATGCACCAACAGCGCGCCATCCGGACGGAAGGTTGGATAGATGCGAAAGTCCCCTCCAGAATTATTGACTGCGCGATGATGCGAAAGGTCATCGCAGGGATCGTCCGTGGTGCACGCTGCTTGAACATTGAACTTGCGAAGAATCCCTTGCGAGGACAGATCACGCGTCCGCAACAATGAGTTTGCCCGATCCCATACGGACTTGGCATTGTTTTCGTTCAGCAAGTCGCTGATGCCGAAATACCGTTTCAGTTCGAGATGAGTCCAGTGATAAAGCGGATTGCGCAGCGTGAACGGAACTGTCCGAGCCCACGCGAGAAACTTTTCGTACGGCGGCGCGTCCCCGGTGCAATAGCGCTCGGAAATCCCATTGGCTCGCATCACGCGCCATTTGTAGTGGTCGCCCTCAAGCCAGATTTCGAACAGATTCTGAAAGATTCGATCGTCGGCGATATCGCTCGGCGGAAGGTGGGAATGAAAATCCAGAATAGGCTGATCGGCTGCGTAACCGTGATATAACCGCCGGGCTGTCTTGGAATGAAGCAGAAAATCATTGTGGATGAATTCCATGCGAGGCTCTGTCGTCGGAATCGCCCGTCAGTTGTTGAACTTTTTGGGGTGGGAGACGGGAATTGAACCCGCAACGTCCGGAGCCACAGTCCGGTGCTCTACCGATTGAGCTACTCCCACCGCAGGTTTTCGATTATAGCAACTCGGTGGAACGGACGTTAGATGTAGCGGGGTAATAGACAGCCTGAAATAACTTTAGGTTGACGTTCATCCTTCTATGAAAATGGGCG
>PNAR01000167.1 GCA_003169715.1 Acidobacteriaceae bacterium
GGTTCGTTCTTCGTTCCTTCAATGAGAAGTCAACTACTTAGAGGCCCTAAATATTATTAAAAAACCGAAAGTTTTCCACAGCTAAAAAACAATCGTGGCTGTACCATGAACGGCGGTACATCGCAACTAAATTTATAGATCCATAAACGAAAAGCGAGGGTACCAAGTTCCAATTTGGGTCGTTCCAATTGGGTCAGGGGGGACGCAAGTTGACATTGTTTTACTTGGGGACTTTTGTGGGCGCGCTGCTGCTCTCATTTGTCCTCACCAGGGTCGTGCGCAATTTCGCAACCGTGCGGGGCTGGGTCTCCGTTCCGGCTCTTGAGAGGCATTTGCACAGTTCACCCTTGCCCAGACTGGGTGGCGTCGCAATTTTTCTTTCGTTTTTCGCCACCATTTTATTGGCTATTACCATAGGTTATTTCGTCCCCGCCTTGAGCTTTGGAATTTCACCCAAACTGTTATTCACAATCCTGATTCCTGGCTTTCTAGTGTTTTCGCTTGGTGTTTACGACGACATCCACTCCCTCGGGCCCTATGTGAAATTCGCCGTTCAAGCCATTGCTGGCACTATGGTTTACGCGGGCGGTTTACGGATTCTGAACCTTCCGGTTTTGTTTGGACACCATCATTTTTCAAATTTTATCGGGTTCCCGCTTACCATCTTGTGGATTCTTGCAATCACTAACGCCTTCAATCTTATTGACGGGCTGGATGGGCTTGCGGCTGGCTCGGCGCTGTTCTCAACACTAGTCGTTTTTGTAGTTGCGCTGTTGAGTCATTCATCCGCCGTGTCATTGACGAGCCTTGTGCTTGCCGGTGCGATTCTGGGCTTTCTTCGCTTCAACTTCAATCCAGCCACAATTTTTCTGGGCGATTGCGGCAGTTTATTCATTGGTTTCATGCTCAGCGTGCTCGCTCTTTATGGAGCACAGAAATCGCCGACGATTATCGCAGTGGCCATTCCGGTGGTTTCCTTTGGCCTGCCAATTCTCGAGACCGTCCTTTCGATGGTGCGGCGCTTCATTAGCGGGCGGCCGGTTTTTACCGCGGATCGTGAGCACATTCATCACAAACTTCTTCAACTGGGTCTCAGTCACCGGCAAGTGGTCATCACTCTTTATGCGGTTTCTGCGCTTTTTGCCCTTCTCAGTTTGTTCCTGTTATGGCCAACGGGCAGCACGCTTGGTCTGGTGCTCGCGGTTCTCGGCTGCGGTATTTGGATTGGCGTCCAGCATCTGGGATATTTGGAGTTCGGAGAAATTCGGCGTGTGGCTCACAGGACGATAGAGCAACGACAAATTTTCATCAACAACATGTCCATCCGCCGCGCCACTGAGGAACTTCGGGTTGCCCGAGATTACAGTCAGTTGTGCCGCATCCTTGCGTCTGCGTTCAGCTCCAACGATTTTGATGGATTCGAGTTGCGCTCCGTTTCGGAGCTGCAAACAATTCAGGACCGGGAACCGGAGGCTTGCTTCCGGTGGAAGAAGCCAGGCAGCCCTTCCATGAAGCGGCCGGTGAATGCCTGGACTATCAACCTCGAGCTCGTAGCTACGAATCGCTCAAGGGTTGGCTCGATGACAGTATATCGGCAATATTCGGAGCGGAATCTGCAACTGGATATCAATCTCTTGACTGCGGAGTTCCCACTTGTGCTAGCGGATACTTTAGAACGAATTTCATTGCACAGCGTCCAGTTCCCAACGTCAGTTGACGGGTCCGCGGAAATAGCGGTTGCGCAAGCCGGGTAGAATCTTTCGCGGATGGTTCGACGCCTTTCTCTTCGGTGATCCACAGCGGTTATCCACAGCCTGAACCAGCGCTAACACTTCTGATCACTGCGCGCTCCATTTACTTTCATATCTCTTCTTATAACAACAAGGACCTCCTTTCAAAAATGGCTGATCGGTTGACTGGGCAGGATATTCATTTTGTCTCTTTAAGAACGGCGATCTTCTGTGTCGAGTGCGAGCTGATAAGCGAGAACAATACTGCGCGATGTTTCTGCTGCGGAAGCCAGTCCGTACTCAGCTTGTCGCGGTTGCTTGGCGGATCGTTGCAAGGCGGGCGGCTCGCTCACGTGATTGAAGATGCCGAACTGGACCGGCTGGTTCGAGATTTATTACGCACAGTTCCGGCCCATGTCGAGAGTCGCGTGCCGCCCGCGTTCGCGACCCTGGCGCCGTCGCGCCACCATGCGCGGTCTATGTTTCCGCAATCATGGCTGGCTCAAGCGCACACAAGTTCCGGCGCGCACGCTCTAGATGCGGATATGCACACAACTAGAATGGATTTGGAACCCGCCATACACGTGATCGCGGAGCGAGCTCAATCGCTCACTGGGGCAACCGGGGCGGCAATCGCGCTGCGCCACGGAAATGAAATCGTATGCCGGGCCCGTACCGGCCGCACCGCACCGGACTTGGGGGTGCGACTGGAAACTAATTCTGGAATTTCAGCCGAGTGCGTACGGACCGGTGAAGTAGTGCTTTGCCATGACGCGGAACGGAATGCCCGCGTGAACCTTGCCAGTTGCCGCTCCCTTGGGGTGCGGTCTATCTTAGCGGCGCCGCTTCGCCATTTCCGCAAGACTTTGGGTGTTTTTGAGGTGTTGTCCGCCTCGCCCAACGCTTTCGATCATCGCGATGTCGCCACTATGCAATTGCTGTCAAGCATGATGGTAGCGGCGCTCTCCCGGCTTTCAGGGATCAGACCCGGCCCCATACGCAACTCAGCCTGAGTTCTCCGGCTCGGCGAGGAATCTATATCCGATCCCTCGTACAGTCAGCAGATGCCGCGGCTGGGATGGATCCTCTTCGATATAACGCCGCAGCCTGACAATAAAGTTATCAATGGCGCGGGTGTCGGTGTCTTCGTGCAATCCCCAGACTTCTTCGAGGATTGATTTCCGCGAAACGATACGGCCATTGTTGTGGATCAGATGCCGGAGTAATTCGGCTTCCATGAGAGTCAAACGGATCGTGGTTCCATTGGTACGCAGTTCCAGCTTTCCGAAATCAATGGTACGTCCATTAAAGGAGAAAACTTCGTATTGCGCGTTTTTCTGGAGTTCTCCTACTTCGGCGAAGCCATTCGAGCTTGTTGCTGACCCATTCTGAATTGAGGCCGTCCATTCGCGCCGACGGAGAAGACCCTGCAACCGCGCTAACAGGATTGGCAGTTCGAAAGGCTTGGGCAGATAATCGTCGGCTCCGGAAGCAAAGCCTTTGAGCACATCTTCGGGGCGTCCGCGCGCAGTGAGCATGAGTACAGGAATGTAGTTCTTTGCCGCGCGCAACTCCGACGCCACCGCGAAACCGTCTTTTCCGGGAAGCATGACGTCCAAAACCATTGCGTCAAAGTTAGCTGGTTGAGTGCGTTGCGCTTTTGAGTTTTGTGGTTTTATATCCTTCTTTTGGATCGCAGGCGGTTGGCCCAAGAGCCCACCATCCGCACCCGGTAAGACGGCGGCACCGGCCGGATGAGCGAGCAGAGTTGAAAGGATTACGGCGCAACAGACGCCGCCAATGAGACCCAGAAAGAGCGCGACAATTCGCCAAGGGTTCCTCGTGGAGGCCATCTGCCTGCGATGTAGCGCACGTGCCTCGTTCTGGAGCTCCTGAATCTCGAGCACTGCTCTTCCCTTT
>PNAR01000306.1 GCA_003169715.1 Acidobacteriaceae bacterium
ATGTATTTCGTGATGCGCGCGCGGCGCTGCAAATCATATCGCGGGACCTGAGCCGCGCGATTGTCCGGAGCGATTCGCAAATGCTTAAGTTATCAAATTCCACGGGAGATTATGCGCAGGAAGCATATGCCATCACTCCAGCAGCCAATGGCGGAAAGAGCGATCTCTGCACTGTGGGCTATTATCTTGATTGGAACGGAACGACCAAGACGTTCACGTTAAAGCGACTATTTAAGGACAGCGATGCGACTACTATCGGCCTGAAAGGCGCTTCGCTAAATCTTACAAGTTTGTTTACGAAGTCTCCAACAACCGATGAAGACTTGGCGGCTTACGTTTGGGACCTCGAGTTCCGGCCCGGCGAATTGTCTGATCCGGTAACACCCGGCACAGATTCGCCCGCCGAGTGGCGCTGGCTAGAAGTTCGGTTCAAAGCGATGAGCCCAAACGCGGCACGAAAGATTAGTAACTCGCCGGTGGGTCAAAGCACTTGGGCGGAACAACCCCCGGGTCTTTCTAACACGTACAAGAATTTCATTCTTCCGAACGAGCAGCAATTTGTGACTCGGGTGTGGCTAAATCAAAATCAATGACGCGTTCGACAAGCCTTTCAGTTCGCCATAAGCAAGGCTTTGCGCTCGTGATCACCTTGGTCATGGTCGCGCTCCTGACGATCATGGCAGTGGCGTTTTTATTTAGTAGCGGAACTGACCGGGCAACCGGGCGCGCTGCTGTAAACAAAGCCAAGGCGGATTTGGCGGCGCAGACCGCCGTCAACGCTGCAGTTTCACGGCTTGTTGACAATCTTTCCACTTATCCTGACTCAGCGACGACTTGGGAGACCATCAATAGCAATGATGGAACGATTCTTTATTACCGGACTCAAACACCAGAGCAGGTTCTTCCACCGGCGACACCTCCTCCGATGTACGTGCTCCCGCTAATGTCTGGGGCTACACCACAAACAGTTGCCAACAAGAATTCCGCACTACCTGTGCTTACCGACGATTTGCCGGGAATTCCTGGAAATGCGTTCAATCTTAACCATCGCCGTTTTGCAGGAGACACGCAGGGCTGGATCGGGGCCCCGCCAGCCGCATCGCCCTCACCAGCTCCGTCGACTTCACCTACGCCGCCGCCATTTCGCGGTCAATGGATCAACCTGACTGACTCCGACGGAAAAATCACTGGCCGCTATGCTTACTGGATGGAAGACGAAAGCTTCAAGGCGAATGCGAACCTGATGGGCAATACACTGCGCGGTTCGAACACGTTGGGAAATGCTCCAGCGCAGATTCCATTGCAGGGACTCATCAAAGCGGTCCTGACGAACGCTGATCCTGACACCGTCGCTAACGACACTGTCACTCTTCGCACGTTATTCCCCGGTTCAGCTTTTTTTGAATACCGCGCATTGAATCAAGTTAATGATCAGCCCACTCTTGCCGATGCAGCAAAGTTCGAAGCCACTATTTATTCTGGCACGTCGAATCTCTCTCGGAGCGGCTCGAAGCGAGTGAACCTAAATAAAGTCGTCATCGATTCGATAGACCCGACTGCGATACGAAAACAACTCGACGAGATTATCAAGGCAATTACCTACCATTTGCCAAATTTCGGCCAACGGTTTTATCGCAATGGAACAGACAGGAATTCACTAGATGTCTCGGGCACAGGGATGCCTTCTAATCAAATTATCTATCTGAACAAGATCGCGGCGAACATTCGCGATTACGTCGACACAGATTCACAGCCAACCATTGTCAATAACGACCTGACCGTGAATATCGGAGGGATTCCTACGCACAGTATTCCCGCCGGAGGTTCGGGCCCCAACGAAGTTGTCGCGATCGGGAAGGAAGCTGTGCCACTTATTCAAGAATATATGGTTCGCGTTAAACAGATCGAACCTAAGCTGCGATCCGTTGCGACCGCGAACTATCATATTGAAATCGACCATGAGGTTGAATTTTGGAACATGACAAACAAAGACATTTCAATCGCAAGCTTGGGCTCCAATCCATTTCTTCGAATCGCGAATCAATTCGCGTGGACGTCATACGGTGGCGTTGACATATTAGTAGATCCAAGCCGTGATTTCAGCATTCCTTTGACCTCTTTTCGAAACGCGAGTGGAGCGAGTCTCGTGTTCGCGGCGGGCACCGCTACAGTATTAACGACAGACCCGACCGACCTGCCAACGACATTTACAGGCGTTAATGCGGCAAGGGTGTTCCGGCCGCCAGCGGGGACACCTCCCGATCCGTCTCGCGTGTACACAGGCACCTGCAATAGAAAGACCGCCTCGAGCCATCCGCACTTGGACGCTCAGACAAGACCCACTGCCAGTTCAACGGCATCCGACTTGGAAACAGAAATCATTCTGGGCAATGATACAGGCGTTTTGGAGTCATTTGGAGCGCCGGCTGTCTACTACATTACCGTTAACGCAGACGACGGAACCCTCACCACAAACACTGAACGCATCGATACGACCAAGTGGTATTTTCGTGCGAGTGGCTTGAAAGGCAATGTAGGTACTCCATTTGCCCCGCCGACCCCCTCGCAAACAGGAGATCCACGGACGAATAACGAGCAATTGTCCATTACAAACAGCGTAGCGAACGACGATCAGACTGCCTATAAATTAGAGATATACACTGCCGTTCCGCCTTTCGACAGTGCCAGTTTCACTGCATTGAATTCTCGGTTTGTGAATCCCGCACTTTGGACCGATCCTGCGAACAACACTGCCGACGCTTCCCATGCCCCCGCAATCGTCGCCAATAGGGCGCTCACTTCTATCGGTCAACTGGGTGACATCTTCGATCCCGCTCGCGTCGTCGGTTCTGCTTCTCCCGCCGGGTCTGCAGACATCAGATATAGTCGCGGTGGCGGACGTACGTTGAAAATCGGTCAACCAGACGATCTCTGGGATGGTAGCAGCACTTCAGCTAGCCGCGAGTGGACCGCGTGGAGGTTAACGGACATTCTTACATCATCCGACTCCACTCAACTCGATGGACGCATTAACATCAACGGTGTGAACCGCGACGCCGGCGTCGCCTTCAAGGCTGCGCTTGATGGATACAATTTCCAAGCGCCGCCAGATTCTGATCCCACTATTGCTTCTCAAGCGCTTACCGACACGCAAGTAAATTCTCTGGTTTCTCAAATGCAAGCGCGCGTGACTAATCAGTCGCCGTTTACGCAGACGACAGGTCCGTTTGCGGAACGCGGCGAACTTTCCGAGATGCCGGTCTTTAACTCCGGTACCCAGCTCACAGGACGAGACATGGCTTCCATCTATGATAAAGGCCGTGAAGAATTGTTTAAGCGGCTCGTCGAACTCATTACTACACGCGGGAATATTTTTACTGTTTATGCGGTTGGACAATCGCTAATTCAGCGAGAAGGCGCTGCCTCACCGATAGTGACATCTACTTCCCAGATCAAAGTTACCTTTCGAATCGATCCCGTTTGGAACGCGGGCACGCCTAGCGATCCTTTCGACCCAACAATTGCTGCACGATTTCAGAAACCTGACAAATATGCGATCAAGATCCTTTACGCTGGCGAGTAGCGCTGTTCTTCTCATTGCCGGAATTGCGACTATCAGCGGGCAGCCCGCTCCCACACCGACTCCAAGAGTCGGATATATTCGTTTTTGGGACATGTTGCCTCCGCAAAACGGCACGTTCGAAGTGCGGAAGGCCGCTGCTCCGAGCGCAGAAGGGAGTTTAATTAGTGCGTCTGCGTACCAATATTCCAGCTACAGGGAATTTCCGATCGAACGGTACCGACTTGCGGTATTTAGAAAAGGAGCCAGCACTCCGCTTAAGGTCCTAGAGGTCGACCTTAAGCAAGACAGTTACTTCACGATACTGATATCACCGAAGGGCAGCGAGATGTTTGAAGATACCGTGGACCCAAAAACGACTTCGGGAACGCTGGTCGTACGAAATTTCTACCCGGGAACTAACGTAACTGTCTCGTTGGCCGGGAAACAAGTCCTCGACTCACTTCCCTATGGTCAAAGTCATCAGGCGACAGGTTTACCGCTAGAGCGGACTTCGATCACAGTGGGAACAAAACTGGCGAATGGCAAAGCGGCTGAGTCTGGTGCAGATTTTGATTTCAAAACTGGAAAACGAGCGACCGCTCTGATTATTCCGGACCCCTACGGCCGCTTTCGACTACGCGTTACCTTCGACGGCAAAAATCCCTAATTGGTCCGCGCTTAGTGCTGAGACTCCTGTTGCCGACTGGGGACTTCGAAAGATTTCAGCCACCACGGCGGGCAAGCCAG
>PNAR01000237.1 GCA_003169715.1 Acidobacteriaceae bacterium
AGAGGACGGGGTTGTCTTGCCACAGCGCCCTCAGTACGGCGCGATCCTGATACATAAGGGTGCTCAGGAGAGAAGCGAACAGAAAAAGCACGAAGATCAAAAATAGGCGTAGCTTCAAGGCATTGTACTTACTCCGAGGGGTAAATCGGATGTTGATTAGTGCCAGAACGAAACCCACGGCGGGCAATCCGAAGGAGACTTCAATATCCTGAATTAACCCATCCATGCCTGGAACAATCACAACCAACCTCCACTCGAAATTCTCGGTGCCAACTCAACAACCAGTGCTACCTGCAAGTGAACCCATACGCATAGCCGAAAGCACCCAGGTCGTAGCCCAATTTCAGCAATCCGAACCAGGTAGTACTGGCCGCCTCAGCTGCTGCCGGCCCCAGGTTAGTCGTGATCCAGCGTTTCCCATACCTTGGTCTTGGTCTGTTGAGGAGTAAGGGGATGGACAGCGCTTATTGTCGGCATATAACCGTTTGTTGCGGCATTAAATAACTGATTCGCGACCTTTGCCCCTCCATAGTTCTGGCCTTAGCTTCCAGTAAACTAGACCGGCTACCCCAGCGACCACTAGGGCGCCGCCCAGAAAGTAGACAAAAGAGCAGAGGACGGGGTTGTCTTGCCACAGCGCCCTCAGTACGGCGCGATCCTGAGATATAACACTGCTCACGCAATAAGCAAACATCAAGAGCACGACGATCAGAAATAGGCGTAGCTTCAACGCATTGTACTTACTCCGAGGGGTAAATCGAATGTTTAGCAAAGCCAAGAGGAGAACCACAGCGGGCACTACGAAAGTTACCTCAATGTCCTTGATTAACCCATCTACGCCTGCAGTAATCATAACCAACCCTGCTCGATCGAGAGTCGCGGTTTCAGTTTTAACCCAAAGAACCAGTGCTTAGTGTAGTGCGACAGAAGAAACGTGCTGTATTCCCTGGCGATTCTCGACCTCAATCTGTTGAGGGCGATGGAGTTCCGTCGCCTTAAACGTCAATCTACATGACGCACTGCACTAGCTAGCGGCAAGTGTGAAAATAGGCGTAGAGAAATGTGCCGCCGTCATAGGCCAATTTCAGCCCCCCAAACCAACTGGTGGCCGTCTCAGCTGCTGCCGGACCCAGGTTAGTCGCCGCGGCCTTGATTGTGAGATCCGTAGCAACTCCAGCAGCTCCGCCTCCATACGATGGGCCGGGAAGTCCGGGGTTGACTCCGCCGATTGCAAGAGTTTTTAATCCTTCGCGTATGGATGGTGAGTTCCATAAGTCGTAAAGGCCACTTATAGAGTTGCCGAGCAGAGCTTGCACCACAGGGTTGTCGGGCAAATTTCCCGAGGTATGAGCGGCTATGCTGTCTGCAAAAACCGCGGCACACTTTGCCCGGCTAACGGATTGGATCGTGCCACTGTTTGCGGCACTAGCACCGCTTGCTGTCATTCGGTTGCGCTGAGGTTCTCCGATTCCAGTGCTGAATCAACCACGCTTCCAAGCAGAGGACCACAGCGGAGATTGCGACGCCCACCCAAAGTTTCATCCAGATAGCAGTGCCCAGAGCTGAGATGCTGAAAGCTAAGGCCATAAAGAACCCGAAGTCCGCTCCTAAAGCCATCAAGACCCTGAACTGCGTCCCCTTGCGGGGTAGATCTTGATGGCCGCTTAGGAGGAGCACGGCGGAAGCTAGCAGTTGTCCCCCGACCGATTTCCACCCCGAGCCTATCACTGCCACAAACGTGCTCAATAAGGTGACCATTCCTTCCCTCTGCGGCTGCTTGTCCGGCTTGAGTTTCTCGTTAGTGCGGTACGGGCTCGATGGGGTTCACATCGGCTCCGATCTTGCACCTTGCGTCCATCACCGTTGCCCCACCTGTTGCAGCCATGCCGGCAAGACTAAGCGCAGCGCCAGTGCCATTGATATATGGCAAAGCCATGCTCTCTTCTCCGCCAGCCGACGTTGCCCCTGCCTGTGCCGCCTTGAAAACTGCATATTTCGTACCACCTCCGAGGATCCACTCTCCCAGAGTCTGTGGGAGCCTCACTAAGCTAAAAAACCTCACCGCCTTGTCCGTGAGAGAATTGCTACCATAGCACGGCTGCTGTGGCTTCAGTTGCTGCGGAGTTTGTGGCTGTCCGTTGTTTGCGGCGCTGCCACTACCGTCCATCTGAAAGCAGCCGCCGCTCTCGCACAGCTGTTGAATCTGCGCTGCCGACGAGCACGATAGCTGTCCATTGCTGATTGAGTACGCCGCTCCAGGGCACCCAATCTGATTGAGACAAGAACCAGGATATAGGAACTCATAGCCAAAGGGGCCGGGAAAGTTCTCGGTTCGGTTGACCGACCCGTCGTCGCTTGTATATGTAACCGTGAAAATAATCTGTTCTGCTAGGTAACAGGTCCCCATCGGGTCGAAGTTGCTCAGCGGGTTGTTCCCCACATAGGCGTACCTGTTCCAACTTTGCGGACTTGTAGGATCGGTTGCAGTAATTCCTGCCGGGTCAGGCGAGATCCAGCGTCCCGCTCTGGGATCATGCTCCCGATACATGAAGTCGTAGTTCAGCCAGTCAGTGTCTTTGTTCTGGCCGGTGAAGGAAATCTCTCCATTGCCCCCGCTCAGCTCCGCATACGGTTCGCCAAACGGAGCATACGCCGTGTCTTGAAGAATCGCATGACTCGTGCTCGATTCCAAACGCTCGCTTCCAAGCCAGTCGGGATGCCGGTAGTGGCTCAGTCCCCACGACAAGTACTCCGCAGTGGCAGAACCCGGCAATGGAACGAAGGCTTGTTGTATCGTCTGTCCCTTCATCATTGCGAACTTCCCGCCCATCGGCGAGTACACGATCTGAAAGTAAGTTCCCGATTGGTTCTGCTCCACCATTCTGCCCAGAGCATCGTAGGTCAAACTTATGGAGTCAATGGAGAGGGTCTTGCCTTCCGCGTCCCACGTGTAGTTGTGGTAGCTGTCGTGCAATATGTTGCCATTGGAATCGTAGCTGACGTTAATTCCGCCGACGCTCAGAATTTGATTCGTTGTATTTGAGTAGGTTGGCACGTATGAACTGCTTCCCGTTTTGCTGATGTTTCCGAACGAATCATAGCTGAAATTCTGCGACCAGACCGAGCCACAAGTGGCGCTTAGAATCCGTGACAGATCATCATGGAGGTAATTGCAGTTCTGCGTGTCCCGGAAAATCGGTGAACGTCCCGTCTGTCCCCGAGTTTCCCGTCAAGAATTTTCTGCGCGATTTCGACATCTTTCCTCCAAGCCGGATGGCAGATGGCTGGTAACAAAGCTTTATACAATAACTGCTTCCTTTCTTGTGAGGATCGTTTTGCGCGTACGGGTGGAAAATCAAATAAAAAGGTTGAGTCTGCGGATGGTTTGTACTACCACGGCAGCCGGTTTTGGATCCCACATATGAGTAGGTTCGGTCGAGCAGCGGCGACAGTGCTTTCGTCAATTCCTATCATCTCAATGATTCGAATGCTGACGACGCCGGGGAGTACTGGATTCTCCCGATTCAGGCCCGCGTAAAGAATGACAGGGTAGATTTTAGAATTGGCTCCTCAGGTAGGACTCGAATCCACTGAGAAACGTACATTCAACGACATAGAACGCAACGGACGGCATATAAAACGATCTTAGTACATGCAAGACAGTGGGTTTGTTAGGTGAATTGTTAGGTGAACTCTGTAAGGGGTTATGTCTTGATGGGTGAGTTGCCTTTTATGTCTCGCCTACCGGTAGGTAGGATAGGAATAGCCTTGGACCGTGGGAGAAAGCAGAGCCACGGCCTAGCCCAAAGCGAATGGCTACGGGATGGTGGAAGCACCCGCCTAGCGCGTACAGCGTCCATGTCGGCCCGGGATTGCAAGGAAACCGCTGCGAGGTATTATGACTGCATGAAAAACTTTAACCTGTTTGCCTGCATTCTCACCCTGAGTGTGATTTGTAACGCTCAGCAACCACAGAAGAAAATTGCGCTAACTCCAAGCTCTACGGTGTCGTCTGGAGAAATTTTAGACAACCTTCGTACAAAACAATGCTCTGGCGTGACCTTAACTGGTGATGCTAATACGGCTGATTACACAGTAGAAGTTGACCAGAAAGAGAAAGGGCATTTAAAGATAGATGGCTCTACACGCCACCAAGATTATTCGGCTACTCTGTTCTCTCCGAAGGGTGATGTGCTGTTCCATACCAAGTCGCACATATACGCCGAAGAAAGTCTGAGAAGCGCGGTCATGGAGGTCTGCAAAGCAATTAAAGAGCAGAAGTAACAGGATGCTCTGTACAAATTCTCCTTGCAACGAGTAAATGCAGCGAAGCCAGAAAACATATTCAAGGAAAATCTCGATTTCAGGTTACCTGCGGAGTGCGGGAAACTCGCCCAGCAACAAACGTCACCCGGCTTCTGGCGTTGATCTTATGACCGAAGCAAATTCGCATTGGCTGACTGCTTCCGAAGCAGCGGCCTATTTGAAGGTAGAAGCCCGCACGTTATTGATGTGGGCCAGACAAGGGAAAGTAAAAGGCTACGTCTTATCGGGCAGAATGCGGCACGTGTGGCGATTCCAGCACGTTGACTTGGATGCTATGCTTTCTTCGCCGTCCGTTGCAGAACCTAGGAGGATTCAATAATGCAACGGCAAAAAGGATGTATTGCACGAGACAAACGAAGTGGAGTATGGAATTTTTTCTGGCGTGAAGATGGAAAGCAGCACTCCAAGAAAATTGGCGTCTTTCCATCGAAGCAAGCGGCATGGCGCGCAGCAATGCCATTGCGTCACGCACTGGAAAGTCGGACTCCGATTATTCCTCAACCCTCAACCGTTCCACTGGTAAATGATCTAGTGGAGCAATATCGGAAAACAAAGATGCCAGAACGATTGGACACGCGACGCGGTTATGAGTCATGGCTACGTGTTCACATCTTGCCACGTTGGGGAAGGACTCCAATCACAGAACTGCACGCCAACGAGGTAGAGATGTGGCTACAAACTTTGGCCCTTGCTCCGAAAAGCCGTGTGCATGTTCGCGGGATTCTCAATTCCTTGTTTGAGTTTGCGATGTGGAGTCGAAGCATCCCGATGCAGACGAATCCAATTAGTCTGGTAAAAATCAAGCGCGCATCCAAGCGGTTGAAACGTCCTCGCAGTCTTACGGAAGAACAGTTTCATTCGCTCGTATCACACTTGAAAGAGCCATTCGGAACAATGGCGAGCGTGTGCGTTACCCTTGGCTTGCGTATCTCCGAATGTCTTGCTCTGCAATGGGCTGATGTGGATTGGCTCAATTGTTCGCTGCATGTTCAACGGGCCATCGTGGAACAGAACGTGGACACGGTGAAAACCGATGAGTCAGAGCAAACCATCGCACTCGCGGATGAACTTCTCGAACGGCTGAAAGTGTGGAAACAGGCAACGGAGTTTCCAGCGAATACGGATTGGATTTTCGCCAGTCCGGTCATGCTGGGCCGCCAACCGTATTCCTATACCGGATTCTGGCGAGAATTAGACCGTGCGTGTGCTGTGGTCGGCATCCCGCACCTTGGCACTCACTCATTCCGGCACACATACCGGACATGGCTTGACAGCATCGGAACTCCAATCGGCGTACAGCAAAAGCTGATGCGTCATTCCGACATTCGCCAGACGATGCAGTATGGCGAAGCGCTGCAAGCGGACTTGCGCGAAGTTAACGGCAAGATCGGGCAGATGGCACTCCCTTGTTAGGAGAGTTGTTAGGGAAACGAGAGAAATCCTGCTTTTTGGGCATAAATTGGCTCCTCAGGTAGGACT
>PNAR01000020.1 GCA_003169715.1 Acidobacteriaceae bacterium
CGCCAAAGCCATAGGGCACCTTGGAAACGACAGCCGGCGCGGGCAACGGCGGATAAATTATTCACAAATTAGGAGGAAGACCGACTCCCGCCACATAAAGCACCGACTCCCGGATTCCATCGATCCCGAGGTCGTCTTCGATCAGCGAGTCCAGCAGGGCGGCTGTGCAGAACGGCGCGAGACCGAGCCAAGTCGCCACGAGGCAGAACGTTTGACACAGATGACCAGCGTCGAGAAGCACCACCCGGTAGGCACGAGGCATATGATACTTCCACATGGTGCGTTGAAACACTGCAGTCATCAAAAACAAAGCAGCTGCGTTTCTTGCAAAGTCCTGGCCAGCGCAATACAGCGCCGCCTTATCGCGCGTGGCGTTCAAGCTGATCGTCTCCAAATGATGATGCGCTGGATGATAATGATATAGACCCGGTCTTAGACCCTTGNNATCAGATACACTTCGCCGGGATGGCGCGCGCCACCCGACGGGCTGGTTTTCCGGAGTAGTTTGCCGAATACGGGGGAGTTCAGATAGCCGGTGACGCCCCAAACCAGAGAGAGTAGTTGGGATACAGTTTCAAGCTCCAGTTTTTGCTGAGAGAATCGTCGATGGGTCTTCCTCGCCATCAGGACTTGGACGAACTCGGAATCAGGAAAAGCGTGTTTCGACAGCAGAGTTTTCTCCGTCCCCTTCACCGTTTTGAAAATTTTAGGTGGTGGCCCCTTCGGCATCGCGGGCTTCAATTGTTGGCGGTTCGATTTGCTACGGACGTAAACCGTGTCCTTCGTGGAGAAATGAAAGCTGCCCTCGGGCAACCAAGTGGACCACTCCTCTGCGATCCGATTGTCCGGCGTTACCTCCGGTGAGCCTTTTGGAAGCAGCAGTCCCTGATTCACCAATTGAGAGAGAGCGGAACATACGCTCTTCCGCGTGTAATCCGCGAAATGAGTGATCGCCTCTTGGGCGGTTCGCCACTCGCTAAAGAAATCCAGAACTTCGCAAGTGATCGGTCTGCCGGAGACGGTTAGTCGCCTGGCAAAGTCATAAAAAAACAGCCGACCGTCCCGCCAGTAAGCGAACAAATTCCTGGCCCGTCGTAATTGGATCGTCCGAGCCTCCACTCCGTTTTGGTTGACGCGGTATGCTCGCACGAACCGCATCAATCACATTTGAACCAAGAGTGCTCCTCCATCGCCTTGTTAAATCTTTTTACTTTCGTGAGTTCCAGTTCCAGATCCTTTTGAATCGCCTTCAAAGCCTTTTTGGCGTCCGCCATAACCTTTTTTGGGTCCCGTTTCGTTTTCGCAGTTTTTTTCTTGCTTGGCATGATTGTTATTCTCCTTCCTCAGCAACGGGAGCGTTTGGCGAATCCGAAGCTTAGGTTGATTCAAGAGTACTCAGGAAATTGACCGCATGTCAACGACCGCTGACCGCGCCAGCCAAGTTTCGGCATTTTCGGCCCGGGTGCTTTGGTTTCAACGGACCGAGACTGGCGCCTCGCGTTGAGCGTTCCCATGGTGACTCACGACGCAGGGCGACGAGTTGGATCGGTGGAAATAATGGCACCACGAGTGACGTGCCAGGAAACTCAAAGGAAGTTCGGGTGAAGGGGGACCGCTAGGGCGAGATGAACTCTTGACCAAATCCGAGTTCCAATCATGCCCGCGACCGATCTCGCCCGGCACATCAACCGCCCCCAATTCGCCTCTTTTCCGAACATCGCGTCCTGAAACGGGAGACCTCCCGCAGACTCGACAGTCGGGAAGTTAACGTGTTCTTTATGCTCGAATGCACCCTCGCTTGAATCCCTGTCCGTGCGGATTCAGGTGGGGGTGACATCGAGCATAAATGTTCTGCCGTCGATTGTGGGAACAGATGATTTGCTTCGTCATGCTCAGGTGTCGATCTTAATTAGAGTGATTCAACCTGCTGCCACTTGCGCTCTTCGGAGCCGCGGCTAAGCTTGTTCTCGTTAGCATTCCACTAACCCGCGGTGCGGGTGAGTTCTGACAGAAAGAAACTTGGGTTTTGCGACGCGTTCCGGCAGGTTAGGCGTGACGATGCGCCGAGCAGCCAAGACCGAAGCATCAATGGTGGAAAGTTACCCCGTTCGTTAGCATGGTTCCAAGTGTCCAAGAGGTTCTTACATTGGTGAAGCTGTCCTGAAAGTGTCCTAACACCGACAGGGCAGTTATCCCGTTTAGAAGACTGCCAACATACTTACCTGACACTGGGCTCGGTCGCATCGTCACTAACCCTTAACGAAAGCGATCCTATGGCACGAAAAACAAAACGTAAAGCAAAAGCAACTACGGCTCTGCCGCCCGGCTTGGAATCAATCAATTTAAACGCCGCGGCCATCGACATCGGCTCGACTTAGCACTATGTCGCGGTCCCTCCGAACCGGAGCGCCGAAGCGGTGCGCACCTTTGGCAGTTACACCGCCGCGCTGCATGAGATGGCGCGCTGGCTCAAAGAGTGCGGCATCACCACAATCGCCCTGGAGAGCACAGGCAGTTACTGGATAGCGCCTCACCAGATTCTGGAGGCGAGCGGATTTGAAGTGGTCCTGGTCAATTCGCGGCATGTCAAAAATCTGCCAGGCCGCAAGAGCGATGTGCTCGACTGCCAATGGCTGCAAAAACTCCACACCCACGGACTCTTGAGCGGGAGCTTCCGGCCCGAGGATAAAGTTTGCGTGCTGCGCAGCTATCTGCGTCACCGGGAAAATCTGGTCCGCAGTGCCGGCGCCCACATCCAGCACATGCAGAAGGCGCTGATCGAAATGAATCTGAGTCTGCATCACGTCTTGAGCGACATTACTGGGCTCTCGGCTTTGGCTATCATCCGCGCCATTTTGGCTGGAGAACGCGATCCCTGGAAGCTGGCGGCGATGAAAGATAACCGGGTGAAGAAGTCGAAAGAGGAAATCGCGCGTTGTTTGGAAGGCGACCACCGGCCCGAACACCTCTTTGCTCTTGGGCAGGCGTTGGAGCTTTACGAGTGTTACCAGACCAAGATCGCGCAGTGTGATCGCGAGATCGAAGGGCAACTCCACAAGTTCCACGCCCGGATTGATGTCGCGGAACATCCGCTCCCGGAAAAAGCCAAAAAGAAAACGCTCAAGGCGCAGGGCAACTTCGAGTTAAAGAATCATCTCTACGCGATCTGCGGCGCGGACTTGACGCGGGTCGATGGGCTGGGAGTCTTAAGCGTGCAGGCGCTGCTCTCGGAGATCGGCCTCGATATGACCCGGTGGAAAAGCGAAAAACATTTTACCAGCTGGCTCAACCTCTGTCCTCCCAGCCGGATCAGCGGCGGAAAACCTTTGAGCAGCCAACCGCGCAAAGGACATAACCGCGCCGCCGACATCCTGCGGCTCTGTGCCCAGTCTGCCCTCAAGAGCAAAAGCGCCCTGGGCGCCTTCGGCCGCCGCTTGAGAGCACGGCTCGATGCGGCCAAAGCGATCAAACCCGTGGCGCACAAACTGGCCAGGATCGTTTACCGAATGCTCAAATACGGCCAGGAGTACCGCGACGCCGGTGAGCGTTACTACGAAGAAAAATACCAACATCACCTCATTCGACGCCTTCACAAACAAGCCGCCGCTTTTGGCTTCCAACTCACTCCACAACAGCGTAACGTGACAACTGTTTCTTAGAAGATGACCCGATAATCCAAGGATGTCGTGATGAACTCAGCGTTCTCCAATATCTACGACGACAAGATTCGAGCGAACGCATATGCCACGCTTGAGTTCCCCGGAACGTATTACCTGGCGTACCGGGATCTGCCAGCGATCATTCGCGAGCACGTCCAAGGCAGAAAGGCCTTAGACTTCGGGTGCGGCACCGGACGTTCCACGCGTTTCTTGCGTGAGCTAAACCTCGATGTTGTAGGTGTGGACATCGCGCAGCATATGCTCGCGCGGGCTCGCGAGCTTGACCCGGTGGGAGACTATCGTCTCGTATCCGACGGCAACCTGGGCAGCCTGGCGCAAGATAGCTATGATCTCGTCCTGTCCGTGTTCACCTTCGACAATATTCCCACGATGAAAAGGAAGGTTGCGCTCTTCCAGTCCCTCAAGCATCTGCTAAACGGAGGCGGCCGCATCGTGAACCTTGTCTCGTCGCCGGCGATCTACGTCAACGAGTGGGCTTCCTTCTCTACAAAGGCTTTTTCTGAGAACCGAACTGCGAAGAGTGGAGACGGGGTACGCATCGTAATGCTCGATGTCGAAGACCAGCGACCCGTCGAAGACATTCTTTGGATGGATGAGGACTACCACGAGGTGTACAGGCGTGCGGGTTTGGTGCCCGTCGCGACTCACCGGCCATTAGCGAAACCGTCAGAACCGTATTCGTGGGTCAGCGAAACGACGATAGCTCCCTGGGTGATCTACGTTCTTGGGCATGGAGAATACACTAGGTTTTGGCCAGCACGAGATACCGATTGAATTTTATCAATCGTCTGCCGAAGATCCCCAAAATCTAATCAAGCGCTGCAGCGAACCGCTGGCCGGTGCGTTGACCAGATTCAATTCTATGAAAGAGTTCTCTATGTTTGAAACGCTCGCTCCCGCCAGCGGTCGCTGAGCTTATTCTTGTTGATATGGCTGCCGATTTGTC
>PNAR01000069.1 GCA_003169715.1 Acidobacteriaceae bacterium
AATGAGTTGCGGGTAAAATCCGCATCGCAAAGGAGTTGCGGTTTCTTGATTAAATCTAGACATTCCGCGAGCAAGTTAGGCCGCCTTTCCGGCGCGTTCTTGGAGGGAACTGCCCCGCTCAAGCCAAAAGATGGCTTGAATGGGCCACTGAGTTCTGGGTCGTCCTTAGCTAGTTATGGGGGATTTGGAAAATGAGGTCAACACTAGGAAGGGCAGGGTAGCTTCAGTTTGGGACCGTCGCCCATTCAAGCTGTCCTTTGGCTTGAGTGGGGAACTGCTCAGGGATAATCCTGCGCCTGCCTTGGGGATTGCGCCGCTTTCACGAATCCCATGGACATGAGACGAGCTTACGGGGTGCACGAAAGCAAAAACTGTGACGAGTGAACTTTAATTTTTCCCCTTTACAGAAAACGTAAAGGCTGCCCAGCCTCGGAGAGTCACTAAGTCTCGTGTACGCCATGTAAGCGCGCTCCGAATCGCTCGCCGCTATTCTCCTGTCAAAAACCGGTCTTGGCGATAAAGACCATGGAATGTCCGTTGCCGGCTATGCCGGGAAACAGATTCGTGGCGGCGGAAATAAAAACGACGTAGTGCCCGTCGGCGCTGATGGCTGGGAGACCACTAATACTGAACCCCGGCGTTTCCGGATTGGGAGCGTTCGCTACTGAGACGCGGACGGTGCTCGGAGTGCATCCGGAAGCCACTCCACCGCACGTATCGCGTACAAAAACATCTTCAAATCCGCAGGCGGGGAAATTATCGCCCGGCACTAAGTTTGTGGCAATCGAATCAAATGCTACAAAACGCCCGTCTGCGCTCATGGAAAGGCCCTGACTGGGGCTTCCGCAGTTGCCAACGGAGCCGTCATTGGCCAGCGAAACCAGGTCGGTCGTGGGCACACAACCAGCCGGAGCGCCGGTGCAGGTGTCGCGCACGTATGCGTTGGCATTACCCTGCACATTGGTAGACACCAGGTTGGTTGCGGTTGAGCCGAAGGCAACCAGGCGGCCGTCGCCGCTGATCGCGGGAATGACCCCATTGGAGACGCTATTGTTCGGCTGTGCGCCAGGTCCAGTTACATCCGCGCGGATAGTACTGGGGGTGCATGAGGGCGGGGCCCCGATGCAGGTGTCCCGCCAAAAATTGCCCGGCACAACCATCTCACCCGGTACCATATCTGTGGCCCACGATTGGAATGCGACATAGCGGCCCGTATCGCTTACCGCTGAGGGCCCGCTGTAGCCGTCACGCGGATTCCCATTGTAGGAAGCGGAAATTAGGGTAGTTCCCGGCGTGCAGCCAGAAGGTGACCCGTCGCAATTGTCTCGTATGTATATATCCCCGATTCCGTTTGTCTCGTCGGCAGCAACGTTTGGCTCTACCGAGCCAAAGATTATAAACCGACCGTCGGGAGTAATGGCGTTCCCCCCCCCTCTTACGATGTTCCCGTTCATATCCTTCGAGATTGCAGTCGTATTGGGGACACAACCGGACCGGGCACCCGTGCAAGTGTCGCGGAGAAATACGCAAGCGATTCCAGTTGAGGGAGAACAGTCTCCGCTGTTGGGAAGGATATTCGTTGCGCTGCTATTGAACACGACGTATCTTCCGTCAGCGCTGATGCCCGACGCGCGGCTGTGGCCATTTGCAGGCGTGCCGTCGTAAGTAACTGTTACCCGGATTGTGTTCGGCGAACATCCCGAAGGTGCCCCTATGCATGTGTCGCGCTCGTAAATTTCCTGAAATCCACTGGCCGGGCCCGAGGCCAAGTTTGTCGCCGCAGACTGGAAGGCAACATAACGCCCGGTCGCGCTGATTGATGGCCCAACCAGACTGTCGCCGTTCGCAGGCGAGCCGTCGGGCGCAACCGAGATCATGCCAATGACCCCAGCGTTTGCCGCCGCAGCCGAAGCGATACCGAACGGCAGCGAGTTCGAGGTCGCGCCGGAACCGTCCTTCACGGTAATTTGGGCTGCGCCGGGCGCAGCAATTAGCGAGTTTGAAATCGAAGCGCTTAGGATTTGATTCGTGCCAAACGTGGTCGGCAGCGCGTTGCCGTTCCATTGCACAATGGAAGAATCGGTGAATCCACTCCCGTTGACTNNCCCGGTTCCGGCAACGGCGTAACCGGGAGCCAATGTGCTCAAGGTGATTGAAGAGGGAGGCGGAGGGGACTGATTGCCAGACTGCCCTCCGCCACATGCCGTGACGACAAGCGCAGTTCCGGCGAGAACCGCCGGAACTGAGAACTCACGGAAACGTCTGAGCACCCAACGCATTCCTAACTCCCTTAGTTCGTTCCCCCTGTCAAAGTCGCCCCCGACGGAGATCCCGTGAAAGCGGGAGAGGAGAAATCGGTCGTGTCATAAGCATAAGAAGTAGAAAGAGGGTAATTGGTCACAGAGCCACGGATCGTAGAAGTAATGGTAATTGTTGTTCCTGATGCGGTCGCGGAAATCGGCGAGCCGCTGTAGTTCAGCTGGCTGGCCAGCGCGGAGGCTATCTGCTCTCCAGATGTCGAGCCACTGTAGTTGCTAGCAAACGTCTGGCCGGCAACCGTCAACGAGACATAACCGCCTTCATAAATGGTTTGAGGACAGTAAGTGGGGGCCGGATAATGATTGTTTTGGCACGGATTAAAAGTAACCGACTGTGGTGACCCATTTACCCTCACCCAGCCAGTGCCGGGAGCTCCCGCCGGGTCGCCTTGCGTTACGGTCAGGGTCTGGTTCATCACTGTGATTGTACCAACGAGATCGGTATCATTTGAATTAGGAGCAGCCAAGAGCGTGAACGAACCCGGGCCGGTACCGCTTGCCCCGGCTGTGATGGTCAGCCAGGTGGAATTCGAAACCGCCGACCAAACGCATCCATTCGCTGTCGAAACCGAGACGGCGTAGCTGCCCCCGCCCGGCTGAATGATGATGCTCGATGCCGACAAGCTATATGCGCAAACCCCCGCCTGGGTTAACGAGAAATTGGCGGTCGCGCTGCCATTTCCGGCCTGGATAGTTCCGGTTCGCGGTATCGTGACCGGATTTGCCGCGACAGATAGCGAGATGTTGCCAGCCGAGGTTCCGCTTGTGCCAGAAGTAATGGTGAGCCACGGTACGCCGCTTACCGCCGACCACTGGCAGCCAGCCCCCGTATTTAGGCCAAAAGTTAGTGTTCCCCCGCTCGGGGAAATGGTGTAGCTCGAGGGCGCGGCTGAGAATGTGCAGCTAGCCTGGGTTGGTGCACTGAACTGCGGACCGGTCAACACCTGGTAGAGAGTTGCGTGGTCATAGGGGCTGTGGGTGCTCTCAAGGTGGGAATCGGCGCCGTTGATTGGATACTGAACCGCGGCGATCGATGGATAATTCTGGCTAGAGCTTTGCACAATTCCATCGGAACCCGAGTAGCCGGATACGACTAAGTTCCATATGCCGTCAATTCCATCCATCCCACCTAGAATTCCTCCGTAGTATTCGATTTGTGGAGAGTAATCGTTCTGCGGGTCGTATATCTGCTCAATGATGGTAAAGACCAGGAGGGCCTCTACGACGTCGTAAGTAATCCCCACCCCTTCCGCAACGGCTTCTTCTCCGCACCCACTCTCGGGATAAAAATTCGGATCGCAACTAAACGGGGGAAAAATGTATGGCGCAAGGACGTCCCATGCGACCCGAGATTCATTCCATCGTTGAGGTGTATTTCCGACGATTGCGGCGCGTGTGAAGTTCTCGCTGTATCCGTTCAATGTATTCAGAAAGTTGCTGCCCGGGGTAAGATCTGCAATGTCCGGCACCAACGGTAACCCGGCAAAGACACCGCCGAAGTACGGGCCAGAGTTATATTCAATGTAGGCTAGGAAGCAGACAAAGTTATCCGACGGTAATTGACAGCCGGTCCATCCCCAGAGAAATCCCCCCATGAACTGGAGTCCGGGCGAGATTGCTGGTCCATTGAGAATGATGTCTGCTCCTTGGTGTGGTGTGTCAATGGTTACCGCCCCCTTAACAGGCGATGCATTTGGGTTCTGAGTCTGGAAATACTGTGCCGCATACCGGGAGATCAACCCACCCTGGCTATGCCCGATAAGGATGTAGCCTGATCCGCCGTTTGCGTTCATGTCGTTGACCAATTGCGACCCCTGGCTGGATAGACTGCTCAAGGAGTTATAGCTCGGGGTGATTTCCGTGCCGAAACGGATGTCCTGATTTAACCACGGCTCCATTCGATTCCAGGTGGACCCGCTAGATAGCAAGCCGTGCATGAAGACAACGTTCTGCGGCCCGCCCAAGTGAGAAACAATGGTCGAGCCAGCCGAAGGGCTCGCCGGCGAAATCGTCGGAATATTTGACGAAGAAGTCGGGGGTTGCGTTGCGGTATAACCCCTCGAAGCGCGGGCCGAGTCATTCGTGGCATTGTCGTACCAATTCATGTTCGCGAATTGAACGGTGCGTGTTGAGGTGCCATTTGGAATTGCGGGACTGAGAGTTAGCTGCTGCGCTACCCAATGGGATCCCGATTGGGAGTATGTCCATTCTGCGTTCCCGCTCCGCGTGGCCGGGTAAGTCACATAGGCTGTCGACGATGGGCTTCCATATGAGAGCGCAGCGCTTCGGGAGTTTGCGTAAGTCTGAATATTGGACACCACTAGATTGCTGATAACTGAAGGCCCGGGATTGCTCCCCAATAAATTCAGCGGCCAGCTCGTGGACATGCCCTGAAAGGCCGGAATCTGGAGCGGCGCTCCGTTTTGAGCGAAAGCGGTAATTTGACCGGCAGCAAACCGAATGAAGCCGAGCGGATTGCCGTCGCTGTTGATCGGATCAACCGGTGCCCCTGTGGGCCACAAGTTCATCACCAATCCGCCACTGGAGTCGTAACCGGCCTCGACGTGGAACGTCTGAGTTGGTGGACCCACCACCAAGGTACTTGAAGTGGTTTGTGTCGCGGGATTGTAAAGCGGCTGGGGCAGACCGATGCTGGTGTTGTTAGTGATCGTCAAATCAACGGCTACCCAAGTATCGCTGCCGTTAATGCCAGAATTTTGGGAGAGCTGCGCAAACGATGTGCAGCAGAGGAACACAAAGGCAAAACCAACCAGACCGCGGCGCGCAAACTTAAACATTTCTTCCTCCAATCGGCACACACCTACGAACTAGGCGCACATTGGCACCTACATTTATTGCTATGCCTGTTGTGGGGAAGAATGAACGGTCAGCGTTCTGGCCTACTGTCGGGTCTTCTTCGCGACCGTTCGGGGTAAAATAATAGCATCTACCCGAAAATGTCAAGCGAATTTTTATACACCCAATTTTCCAGAAGTTTTACGTTTAACGAATGCTGAAAGCCTCTGCGAAATTCTAGATGTCGTAGTACAGCATGAATTCATGCGGATGCGGACGCAGCCGGACGGCGTCCACTTCTTTGGTGCGTTTGTAGTCTATGTAGGTTTGCAGCAACTCCTCGGTGAAGACATCGCCCTTTAGCAGGAAAGAATGATCTTTCTCTAGGGCGTTGAGAGCATCTTCCAGCGAGCCGGGCATTGATGGAACTTTGGCAAGTTCTTCTGGACCGAGATCGTAAATATCTTTATCGAGAGGCTGGCCGGGATCAATTTTGTTTTCGACGCCATCCAAACCCGCCATCATCATGGCCGCAAACGCCATATAAGGATTGCAGCTTGGATCGGGAGGGCGAAACTCCACACGCTTCGCCTTGGGAGACGCGGAATACATCGGAATGCGGCATGCCGCCGAACGGTTGCGCCGCGAATATGCGAGGTTCACCGGAGCCTCAAAGCCCGGCACGAGGCGCTTATAAGAATTGGTTGTAGGCGCGATGATCGCGGCCAGCGCAGGGCCATGCTTAATGAGCCCACCGATGTACCACAGAGCCATCTGCGAGATGCCTGCGTAACCGTCGCCGGCGAACAGCGGCTTGCCGCCTTTCCACAAGGATTGGTGAGTATGCATTCCGCTGCCGTTGTC
>PNAR01000116.1 GCA_003169715.1 Acidobacteriaceae bacterium
CAATACGACCACATGGTGCAGACAAACACGGTCGAGGGCCCTGGAGCGGGCGATGCGGGAGTGGTCCGAATCAAGGGCTCGGACCGAGGCCTGGCGATGGCGCTCGACGGCAATGGGAGGTGGTGCTACCTCGATCCCAAGCTGGGCGCGATGCACGCGGTCGCCGAAGCCGTGCGAAATGTCGCTTGCTCGGGAGCAACGCCCGTTGGCGCGACGAATTGTTTGAACTTTGGCAATCCTGAGAAGCCGCAGATTATGTGGCAATTTTCGCAGGTGATTGATGGCATCACCAAAGCTTGCGAGGAACTCGAAGTTCCTATCACCGGGGGCAACGTAAGCTTCTACAACGAGACTCTCGGAGAAGGCATCTATCCCACGCCAGTGATTGGAATTGTCGGCATTCTTGATGATGTACACAAAGCGGTATTCCCGCACTTCCGCAATGCGGGCCGCGCGATTGTTTTGCTGCGAGGTTCGGAGCCGGGAGACGTGACCGACGCAGAATCTGAGTTTGGATCCTCGGAATACGCCAAGGAGATTCTCGGAACCATCTGGGGCTTCCCTCCGGCACTGGAACTCGAAAAAGAAGCCGCGCTTCAAAAGGCGATGGTTGAAATGATCCAAGCGGGGCTGGTCGAATCAGCGCACGACTGCTCGGAAGGTGGCGTCGCGGTCGCTCTGGCCGAGTCAGCGATGGCGCAAACCATTGGAATCACAGTAGATATTGCATCTCAAGAGATCCCGCCGGAGTTTGTGCTTTTTGGGGAAGATGCCAGCCGGATCACTATCTCTTGCGACCCAAGTCATCTGTCGGGAATCCAACAAATAGCGGTAAAATACGGCGTGTCCTCAGAAAAGATCGGGGAGACGATTCCTGGAAAATTTGAAATCAGGCTTGATGGCGAGGTTGTAGTGTCGGCGGCGGTGGTTGAATTGCGTGACGATTTTGAAGGTGCGTTGGAAAAAGCGTTACGCGCGGATTTGGGCGTTGTAGCTTAAGAGATCTGTCGCGCTTCGCTCGACCGGACAGTCGAGGGCGTCTGTCCCTATGTGAGCGGTTGTGGTTTAGCTAGAAGCTAAAAGCGAGGAGCTAAAAGCCATATGCTTCCTTCGGATAAATTTCACGACGAGTGTGGAGTGGTGGCGATTTACTCCAACCCTGAGGCGGAGAAACTTGCCTACCTCGGATTGCATGCGCTGCAACATCGAGGACAGGAATCCGCCGGCATCGTGACCTCCAACGGCATGGCCCTGAACATGCATAAATCCATGGGCCTGGTCGCCGATATTTTTACCGAAGAAGAACTTGCGAAGCTGCACGGCACGCTTGCCATCGGCCACACCCGTTATTCGACTGCGGGCGATTCGTCATTGCTGAATGCGCAGCCGATCATGGTGCAATCGAATAAAGGCATGATGGCGCTAGCCCACAACGGCAACCTGGTAAATGCCTCCGAATTGCGCGGACGAATGGAGAGCCAG
The DNA here is from genome assembly GCA_003169715.1 of Acidobacteriaceae bacterium. GTDB lineage: Bacteria > Acidobacteriota > Terriglobia > Terriglobales > Acidobacteriaceae > PALSA-188. The sequence continues at coordinate 1,483 of PNAR01000116.1, forward strand.
GGTTCGATTTTTCAGACCACCAGCGACACGGAAATTATCGTTCACCTGATCGCATTCTCTAAAGAACAAACTCTGCCCGAAGCTATGGCCGACGCGCTTCGGCGGGTCGAGGGCGCGTTCTCGCTGGTAATGATCAGCCCTGACCGGATTTTCGCAGCGCGCGATCCTCGCGGCTTCCGCCCGCTGGCGATGGGGAGGATTCCAGCTCAACCGGGGCAGAAACAAGACACTATCGTGTTTGCCTCCGAAACCTGCGCGTTTGATCTGATCGGCGCGAATTACGAGAGAGAAGTCAAACCGGGCGAGCTAATCGTCGTTGGCCCCGAAGGCGTTACGTCGCGGTTTTATGCGACTCCGTTGCCGCAGTCAAGCTGCATCTTCGAGCATGTCTATTTTTCCCGTCCTGATAGCCGTGTATTTGGACGTGCGGTGCAGCAGAGCCGCGAAAATCTCGGATGCCAACTGGCGCGCGAGGCTCCGGCGGACGCCGATGTAGTGGTGCCCGTACCGGACTCGGGGGTGACGGCTGCGTTAGGATATGCCGAGGAAACCGGAATTCCTTTACGTTTTGGGCTGATCCGGAGCCATTACGTGGGACGCACATTCATCGAGCCGCGTCAGGCCGTTCGAGATTTCGGAGTGAAGCTGAAACTGAATCCCGTGCGAAGCTTGCTCGAAGGAAAACGCGTGGTGCTGATTGACGATTCCATCGTTCGCGGAACGACGAGCCGCAAGATCGTTCGCATGATTCGCAACGCGGGCGCGAAAGAAGTTCATATGCGGATCTCCTGTCCGCCCACGATTTCGCCATGTTTTTATGGAGTGGATACTCCATCGAAAAAGGAATTGATTGCCGCCAACAATTCCATCGAGCAAATTCGTGAGTTCATCGGCGCGGATTCCTTAGCCTACCTCTCGCTCGAAGGAATGAAAAAAGCCTGCGGAGACGGCGAAAAGACGACATATTGCACCGCATGCTACACCGGTAAATATCCTACAAATTGGGTTGATGTAGAAGAGATCCAGCCGGTAGCAGTCGCCAAAAACTGAAACTTTCGCGGGCGTGCAGATGGACCTTCGCGCGCCGATTCTATTTTGCAACCACAATTGTCCCGGTGTTTCGTTACGTGAAATGACGTCTTGAATTCTCTCGCCAGCGACCTCAGCTTTGATACACTTCGTCCGGTAAATTTGGACCCGAGATGCCGGCACGCCGATTGCTTCTTGCCGTTCAAACATTCACAATGCGGATTTCGGTATCAGTGGCGCCAGCAGTTTGCCTGCTGGTAAGAAGGGCTGATAAGGAGAACCTGTGCTGATTGATAACAACTCGCGCCGCAATTTCTTGTCTTTAGTTGGAACCGGTCTTGCGGGCGCGGCACTCGGCGCGGGAGCGACACGAGCGGACGCCACTGCGGTGAAACCTTCGGGATCCAACGATCTTGACGTAAGAGCATTCGGCGCCGCAGGCGATGGAACAGCGCTAGATTCCCCAGCAATTGATAAGGCAATTGCGGCGGTATCNNGGAGGTGGGACCGTGCGCTTTCCGGCCGGTACGTATTTGAGTTACACGATTCATTTGAAAAGCAAAGTTACACTTTTTCTAGATCAGGGCGCCGTCATTGTGGCCGCCGACTTCGACGGTAGTAACAACGCCGGCGGATATGATCTTGCAGAGCCTAATCAGTGGGACAAATACCAGGACTTCGGCCATAGCCACTGGCGTAATAGTTTGATCTATGGCGAAGGATTGGAGAGCATTGCGATTTTGGGTCCGGGAATGATTTGGGGCAAAGGGCTGAGCAAGGGTTACGGACCCGGCCCGAGGGCAGAGACGCAAGGCGTAGGCAATAAGTCCATCAGTCTGAAAAATTGCCGCAATGTCACGTTGCGTGACTTTTCCATTCTGCATGGCGGGCATTTCGGCATCCTTGCGACGGGAGTTGACAACTTCACGCTCGACAATCTCATGATTGATACGAACCGCGACGGAATAGATATTGATTGCTGCCGCAATGTGAGAGTTTCCAATTGCAGCGTGAATTCGCCGTGGGACGATGCCATTGTGCTGAAGAGTTCTTTTGGACTCGGCTACGCTCGCCCGACAGAGATGGTGACGATCACAAATTGTTTTGTAACCGGAGGCTACGAAGAAGGTAGTTTGCTGGATGCAACGATGAAGCGTTTGCCATCTGATCGAAGGGCGAATCGCACCGGGAGAATCAAGCTCGGCACGGAGTCGAACGGCGGTTTCAAGAACATTACGATTTCAAACTGTGTTTTCGACAGTTGCCAGGGTCTCGCGCTTGAGACCGTTGATGGAGGGTTGCTCGAAGATATTGCCATCACAAACATCACCATGCGTGACGTTGTTAGTGCGCCGATCTTCCTTCGGCTGGGCAGGCGCATGCGCGGGCCTGCGGGGGTTCCGATCGGCAAGCTTCGCCGCGTAATAATCAGCAATGTTGTTTCGTCAAATTCTGCCTCACGACTGGCTTGTATCATCAGCGGTATTCCCGGCTACGAAATTGAAGATATAAAACTAAGCGATATTTATTTGCAGCCCCAGGGCGGAGGCACCGCCAACGATGCGGCGATCGAGCCTCTAGAGAAAGAGAATGCATATCCGGAGCCAGAAATGTTTGGCCCCATGCCAGCGCACGGATTTTTTATTCGTCACGTCAAAGGTATTGAAATGACGAATATCGAAATCAATTGTTTGAAGGAGGACGCGCGTCCGGCATTCGTTCTAAATGATGTGCAGGATGCAGATTTTCTGCGCATCAAGACGCAGCGCGTCCCGAATGCGCCCACGTTTGCTTTGAATAATGTCAGCGATTTCCATCTTTATCTAAGCCGGCCGATTCAAGATACCCATGTGGAGCATGCGGATCAAAAGAAGATTTAGGATCGACCTATTGATGTTGGAGCACGGGTTAGCCGCGAACATGCGAACATTCTAGTGCCTGATGAGGCTCAAGTAAATGTCCAAATTTTTCTCTAAGTACAGTGTGCTCATCTCTGGGATCCTTTCGCCATTTGCGGCGATTTTACTTTACGCGCTCGTCTATGAAACGCTGACCCGGCGCAGCACCGACCTGGAAAACGACTGGCTGTTTCGTCTTTCTGTGTCAACTCTCGCGATGGCGGTGCCGCTTCTGGTTACATTTGCTCTCGCGATGAGGAACCGCCGGCGGCATGCGCTTACGCTATCCGGGAAAATTGGCCTCGTCATCGCGATTCTCTCGCTGGCACTCGCCTGGAGGCCTGTGAGCGATGGCATCACCCGGTCGAAACAGTCGCGGAACCTGGCGATGCGAGACGTGGCCGCGCCGCCCTTCGATACGCCGGACATATCAGGAAAGCCGCAGCGCCTCGGAGATCACAAGGGCGAGGTTGTGCTCGTCAATATTTGGGCGACCTGGTGTGGACCATGCCGAGCAGAGATGCCGAAGCTCGATCGTCTGTACCAAGAGCGGAAGGGACAGGGATTCATCGTCTTCGGGCTGTCGGATGAAGGCGTTGCTGTACAACGAAAGTTTGTCGGACAGGTCCCGGTGAGTTACCCGCTGCTTACGCTGAATGGAAATGTCCCAAACCTCTATCGCGACATCGCGCGTTATCCGGCGATTTTTCTGATTGATCGCCGGGGACAACTGCAACCCGCGCCGGGACCGGACGAGCCGTTCGAGAGAGTGGAGGCAGTCGTGGATGAGTTGCTGAAAAAAGATGCTCGTTAAGCCGCCCCGGCCTTTTGAAGTTGTCCTTTCATGCCCGCCCAGCTTTGACGGCTCGACTCTTCTGGCGTTCCGGCACCCCGCCAGTGGGTTTCAAGACTAACCGCGTAATGATATCCGTCGAGCTTGAGAGCACGGAATTGCCCGATCCAGTCAATGACGCCGCGGCCCATGGCGGCCCATTCGTATTTGCCGTCTGGGTTACGCGCCACGTCTTTGCAGTGGACGTGGCCGATACGATGTTTTGGAAGCCGGTCGTAGCCTTGGGGATAGGGCATGTCGCCCTGCATCACGGAATTTCCGGGATCCCAATTCAGCATGAAGTTTGGAACATTCACCGCAGCCAATACTCGAACTGCCTCCTCACTGGTCGCAGTGTTACATTCGTGCTCGTTCTCGAGGAGAAGAATGACCTTCTTGTCCGCAGCTTTTTGGGCAGCGTCCTTCAGTTTCGCATTCATTTCCGCCCGGTAGGGCGCTGGATCGTCCAATCGCCAAAAATCAAAACAGCGCAGGCGATCGGTACCGAAGACCCGCGCCAGTTCGAGTCCACGATCGAGAACTTCTTTCTGTTGATCGAAGGTAAAATCGGCGCCAAACTGATCTCGCTGTTTCGGACTGAACTTCGACTTGGGAGCGCCGGGCCAATCCACCTTAAACAGCGGGCTGGCAATATCGGTCACACGCAGGCGATAGCGTTCGAGCAGGCGACGGGCCTCGGCGATTTCCTTTGCATCGAGATCGAGAATGTTTTTGTTCCACATTCCGCGCAGCTCGACCCAGTTCAATCCAAATTCCCGGGAAGCAATCTGGAGAGCGCGTTCGAATTCCTGAGTAATTTCGTCGGTGATGACAGAAACCCGGAAAGGAGAATTCATATTGCGTAACCGAGTTTTTCTTCGAGATATTTCTTGCTGATGGCAGCGGACTCTTTCGGCGATCCTCCGCCGGGCGGCACGGAATCAAGCTCGACGACCGCCCAGCCGCGAAACGCAACTTTTTTCAACGCGGCAAAGACGGCGGGCAGGTCCACTTCGCCGCGTCCCAACTCTACGAATTGGTATCCATCTTTCATTGGAGCTGATCCAGGCGCAGCCATTTGCACGTCCT
>PNAR01000314.1 GCA_003169715.1 Acidobacteriaceae bacterium
CAACCGGACATATCATGTGCTAACGACACCAGTCAGCCGTGACGTTGACATTCGTCAGTTCCGTTTGTTAAAGTGCGCGCTCACCTTGCTGGAGTCGTTTTCGGTTTACTAGGTGGCGTAGCACCTCCCCTGTTTTCAGATTCTTCGCGATAGCCAATTCAGCGGGTTGTCGCGAAAGGCCCTACCATGGCTACCCAGGAGTCCGGTTCGACCGTCGTTCCTGAAAAGTTGTTGATCGCGCTGTTGCGAGAGCGGGAGGTGCGTCCGCGCGCCTTGCTGCTCTTCCAACATATTGCTGAGATTTTCCGCGATGCAGCTGTCCTGATCTACGTCATTGAAAATCCCGAAGAAGCAGAATGGAGTGCCAAAGCAAACGTGGGCGAGATCCGCCTTGAGAATGAGGTTGTCGCTTTAGAGTCCGGCACTCTTGGGGTAGTGGCAGAACGGCAGGAAGCCATTCTGTTTTCTGGTTCGGAGCTCGCACGGGAAGACTATGCCCACCTTCACGCCCGCCGAACCATTCAATCCCTTGGGTATGTGCCGTTCCTGGCGGATGGGTATCTTATTGGAGTCGTAGAAGTTCTCAGCTTCGACGGTCCCATGACGCAGGACGATCTCGGCGCTCTGGTTGATCTTGTGGATTTGATAGCGCCGGCAATCGCGAGCGCCCTTGAGCAGGAGCGCGAGCGGAATTCACATCTGCAATCTATTTCCCGCCTGGCTCAACTTTATGATCTGGAGAAGGTATTTAACTCGACGCTGGAGATGGACAGTCTCCTTCCGATCGTGGCTTCAAAGTTTCGCGAAATTTTGAACGTTCAAGCGGTCAACCTCTGGCTGGTCAAGGATGAAAACGAGCTCATATTGCTTAACCGCGAAGGCGACGACGCCAGCATGGCCTTGGGCGCCGTCATTAAAAGCGGCGATGGGATACCTGGCGTGGTTTCGGAGTCTGGTGAATCAATTCTCATCGGCGATCCAGACGACGAGCGGTTGAGACTACGTAATGCCGCCGCCGGGGAACAGATTATTTTTTCGGTAGTGGCGGTTCCCATCGTCGCCCAGGAAAACCAGGTCGGGGTGGTCGAAGCCATCAATAAACTTGATGGAAAACAATTCGATGACGATGACTTATTCCTTTTGACTACGGTCGCCGAGACGGCCGCGAACGCTCTTCATAATGCCAGCCTGCTACAAGCGGAGCGCAAGGTCGAAATTCTCGAAACACTAGTCGAGATCAGCAAAGAAATTACTTCAACTCTGAACCTGGATCGTGTTCTCCAGGCTATTGTGAACCGTACCCAGTCCATCATCGCTTTTGAAAGGGCGGCGATTGCGCTGGAGCAAAGAGGCGCGCTGGAGCTCAAAGCGATTTCGGGCATGCCGCATATTGTTTCCGCTGACCCACAAGTGCGCACTTTGAAGGATATGCTGGAGTGGGCCTCGATTTCGTCCAGCGAAATCTATGTTACGCAGCGAGAGGATGTTATTGACGATCCTCGTCCGGAGACGCAGGCGAAATTTGCGGAATATTTTTCCGAAACCGGTATGCGTTCTTTCTATGCGCTGCCGCTCGTTGACGATCAGGGGCAGCTCGGATTGCTCTCCTTTGAAAGCAGCGATCCAGATTTCCTGAACACGGCGCATTTAGAGATCATTAAAGTGCTGGCAGCGCAGGCCACGGTCGCGTTGCGTAACGCTTCCCTTTATCGCGAAGTCCCGTTTATTAACCTGCTTGAGCCCTTGCTTCAACGGAGACGACGATTCATGGCGATGGCGAAACATCGTCGAATCGCGAGCTTGGCGCTCATCGGCGCATTGGTTTTGTTTCTCATATTTTGCCCTTTTCCAATGCGGGTATCTGGGGATGGCACTGTGGCATCAGCACGGTCGGCGCATATTCAATCTGAGTTGGATGGCGTGGTGAAGGACGTGTTTGTAAGTGAAGGCGATCATGTAAAACAAGGCCAGGTCCTCGCCACCCTGGAGGACTGGAATCCCCGCTCAGATCTCGCGGCGGCGGAGGCAAGATATTCGGAGGCGATGGCAGCTATGAATCATTCCCTCTCAACAGGAGACGGAACCGACGCGGGAACAGAAAGGGTGAAAGCGGATTATTGGAACGCGGAGTTGACGCGCAATCGCGAACTGCTGGATCGCACCGTGATTCGCGCACCCTTTGATGGAATCATTACAACTCCCCACGTGGAAGATTCCGTGGGCAGGCACCTGGCGCATGGCGACACGCTTTCGGACATGGTTGAGACTGCTCATGTAACCGTGGATGTTGGCCTAGCTGAGAACGATGTCCCCCTGGTGCGGAATGGCGATAGCGCTTCTATCAAATTGGAGAGCTTTCCGGTGCACACTTTTCATGGCGTGGTTACGGTAGTCAGCCCGCGCGGAGAAGTCGAAGCGGACCATCGAGTCTTTGTGGCTCGAGTAGACGTTCCAAATGACAAGGGACTGCTACGCCCGGGAATGCAAGGGCTGGGTAAAATTTCCGTAGGCTTGCATCCCGCTGGATATGTGCTGTTCCGCGGAATCGGTATGTGGGTTTGGACCAAATTGTGGTCCTGGTTCGGATGGTGATCAATTGGGGATCCTTAACAGATGAATGAACAACGAGGCTTAGTGATCGGGACGCACGCTATGCAGTGTTTTGCGTTGAGTGTAACAGCCGCCCTTCTCTGCTTGTTTTCCGGTTGCAGTTCATCCCCCGCGCCGGCCGCAGCCGCAACCCCACGAGCTATTAATTCCCAGCCTGCTGTTTCCGTCCAGCCGCAACAAGTGCAAACCGACTTCATAGCCTCGGGACCGTTAGTGGTCGAGAATCAGATTGATTTAGAAGCACAGCGTGACGGAGTAGTCGCAGAGATCCTTACCGATACCGGTGCGAACGTCAGCAAGGGACAGCTTCTCGCAAAGCTTGACAACCGCCAACTCACCGCCGACCGCGACGCCGCGGCCGCTAAAGCTCGCAGCATTGAGGCTGACGTAAAAAATTGGGAAGCGGCAGAGAAAGTAGCTCGCTCTGATTTCGAGCGTTCCGATGCCCTGTGGAACGCGAAAGTCATCTCCAAAGAACTGGCCGATCATGCCAGGTATCAACATGAAGCGGTGCAGTTCGAAGTCGAGCGCGAACGGGAAAATTTGAAATACTCGCAAAGTACAGCGAAATCTCTGGATTTCGAATTGGAAAAGACTAATATCACCGCCCGTNNGGGATCATCGCCCGCCGCTACATTCATGTTGGCCAGGAAGTATCAAAAAACGACCGCTTGTTTTGGATATCCGCGACGGGCCCATTGCGTTTGAAATTCACTCTTCCTGAGGCCTACGTCGGCAGGGTGAAGAGAGGCACTGAGCTGATAGTTTCGCCCGTAAGCATTCCCGCCGAGGTTCACGCAGCCAGAGTGGTGATGGTCAGTCCCCTGGTGGACCCCTCGAGTGACACCATTGACGTCACCGCCGAACTACAGGGAAGGACTACCGGACTTCGTCCTGGAATGACCGCCAACATTCGCCTCCACAACACGCAATGAATCTCTTTGAAGTGCTTAATGTCGCGCTTCCCGATTTGCCTGCGCGGCGAACCAAGAGTTATCCCCGAGTTCATCCCAAGTTGATCATGCGCGAGCACGTCGAGGGCGGCGTTCTCACGTTAGTCGCAGCGATTTCCGGCGGAACTTATCTTTACCGTTTTAATCCTGAGCAATGGGCGGTCGTGCAACTATTTAATGGAGAACGCTCGTACCGGCAAGTCGCGGAGACATATCAAGAGCAATCCAATACCGCTTTCGACGAAAGCCAGGTGCGGGAATTTGCAGATTCGCTCGAAGAATTGGATTTCTGGTACAAGACACCCCTCGAGAAAAACCTTACCGCAAGCGAGAAGTTGGCAGAGACCCGGCAGAAGCAGGTCAAGAAAAAATCCGTGGACTTGTCATCCATAGTCGTAGCCGCCTGGGACCCTGATGCCCACATCACCCGGCTGCATAAACTCATAAAGTTCGTCTACTCACCGTGGTTCATATTTTTGACGCTCATTTTATTCGTCCTTATGACACTCATTTTCGTGAGCGGGTGGAGCGAGATCTGGCGGGACACGGTGGAATATTACACGTTCACCGACAAAGGCGTAATGGACCTTGTTGAGTTCTGGCTGTTGTTTTGTGGTTTGGGATTTTTTCATGAGTCCGCGCACGCATTGACCTGCAAGCATTTCGGAGGCGAGGTCCATCGGACCGGCTTCATGCTGGTCTATCTCTCTCCCGCGTTCTTTGCGGATATTACTGAAGTCTATGTCTACGGTGGGAAATGGCAGCGGATCGCGGCGATCTTTGCGGGAATCTGGACCGAGCTCATGTTTTGCTCGGCGGCGAGCATCGTTTGGTGGGGGACGCCTGCCGGCAGCCCCGTTCATGATTTCGCCTATAAGGTCATGCTCATTACCGGCGTCGCAGTTGTCCTCATGAATTTAAATCCGCTTATCAAGCTGGACGGCTATTACCTTTTCGGGGAACTAATCGGCATTCCGACGATCAAAGAAAGTTCGACGGAATATCTTTCTTCGTGGATAAAGCACAACTTGTTCCGTCTCCCGGTTGAAGTCTCATATCTTCGCCGGCAGCGCCGCTGGCTCTTTGTCAGTTATGCGATTATTTCCGGGGCATACAGTTATTTAGTTCTTTTTGCTGTGGTGCGGCTCACTTACAACATTTTCAATCACTTCAATCCTCAGTGGGCCTTTTTGCCTGCGGCGGCGCTGGCATTTTTAATTTTTCGGGCCCGCCTGCGTTCGTCAGGGAGATTTATGCGAGACTTTTATTTGGACAAGCGACAGCGATTCCGTGCGCGATTAAATTCACCACGGGCTTTTGCACTAGAGGTCATCATTCTGCTGGCACTGTTCGCGCCTGCGTGGCGTGAAACTGTTAGCGGGAGATTTGTTCTAGAACCACAGCAGCGTGCCGTAATTCGAGCCGCTGAGCCGGGGGAAATCATCGCAGTCATGGCAGACGAAGGACTGCAAGTCGCCGCGGCCGCCCCACTGTTAACGCTGCGGAATTTTAAACTCGAGAGCCGGGCCGGCAATGCCAGAGCGGACCTGAGTTCCGCGGAGGCCGATGCCAGGCAGGCGCAGTTGAGCTACCGGGGCTTTGGCCGGGCAAAGACCGAACGCACGTATCAGCGGGAACGCTTCCATGACATTTCCGAACAGATGGGGGCACTCGAAGTGAGGAGTCCAATTTCAGGCTTGGTTGTCACTCCTTCATTAAAGGATTTGACCGGATCAATGGTTGATTCCGGCGCCGAATTAGCGGAGGTTGATGACATCAGCACTCTGCAAGCACGGATTTTTATTCCGGAATTCGAAGTCCCGAAAGTGTCGCCAAATGCGGAGGTTTCTCTGAAACTGGAATCTCGTTTTCAGCCTGTTCGAGGACGAGTGAGTTCACTCGCGCCCGCGTCGTCCTTTATTGATCAAGGGCTGGTAAACGAAGAAAAGTATAAAGGGATCGCGCCGCCAGCCTACTATGTCGCGACTGTTCCGCTTTCCAACGGTGACGGGAGGATGATGCCGGGAATGTCCGGAGATGCCAAGATAGCCGTCCGGCGTCGAAGCATCGCTGGTTTTATCTTTCAGGATGTGCGGGAGTTCGCCAGCCGAAAAATCTGGTAACAGCCGGGCGCGAAAAAAGCCGGAACCTTTCGGTCCCGGCTGCTGTTGGCTGGTCGCCCGGATAAAACTCTTTATGCGGTGCGTCGCGGACGTATAGTCAAATCCCGCATTTGCGTCAAGACACTCGACATCTGCATGCCATTCAATTCCGAGAGAAATGGCAGCATTTCCGCAACAAACTGGTCTTTCATAAGCTCTCCGATTTCCTCCTGGCGATTGTTCTCTCCGCCGCATAGCAAGTCGGGTATGGTGACTTCTAAAGCGCGCG
>PNAR01000493.1 GCA_003169715.1 Acidobacteriaceae bacterium
CCATATTCGTTAGTCAATCCGCTGTACTCACCGTAACCGCGACTAATGCAACGAAAGTAGTGATTACCGATAACGTGGATTCGACCACTTACACGTTGCCCGTGGCGGGTGGAACTCAGAGTGTGAGTCCGACTACTACCACGACCTACACCGCGACTGCGACCGACAGTACGGGAAAAACAGCCACGGCCAAAACCACTGTGACGGTGAATCCCGCGCCAACGTTCCAGGGCTCGGTGAATCACGTTCTTTTCATGATGCAGGAAAATCACAGCTTCGATAATTATTTCGGAATGTTGAATCCATACCGGGCTGCAAACAGCTTTGACGTTGGCGATGATGGCAAGACCTATGAAGTGGACGGCATAGACGACAAGCTGGCGAAGATCAGCAACATGGACGATGAGGGGCAAAGCTTTAGTTTGTTCAAACTGAAAAGCACATGCATTGACGACGATTCTTCAGCGTGGGTACAGAGTTTTGGTGATGTGAACCGGTTCAACTTTGCGCCCACTCGTCCGATGTTGATGGATGGTTTCGTTCACGTAGCGGAGAATTTCGCCAAAAATAAATCGGGCGCGGGTGATTTTACCGATACTGTTGGCCAACGGGCGATGGGCTACTACGATCAGGACACGCTGAATTACTACTACTATATGGCGTCGCAGTTTGCTCTGTCTGATCGCTGGTTTTCTCCGGTCGCCAGTGAAAGCATCCCCAACCGGATCGCGACCATGACTGGGGGCACCACGCAGGGGTTGGTGCATGATCCGGGATCTAATGAAGATAATCTTCAAGTTTTGCTTACGATCCCGACCATATTTGAGGAACTTGATGGTGCTTCGGTATCGTGGAAGATTTATTACAGTACGACGGAAGACCAATGTTCAGCAGGAAACGACGGTGACTGCGGGGTCAGCACTCTGGCCTTCCCCAAATTTCCCGCGACAACATTTACTTACTTCAAGTATTCGCAGAATTATTTGACGGTAAATCCGGGCAAAGGACCCTGCCCGCCTCCGACGCAAAATTCAGGACCAGCCGTGGGAGATCCCAACAACAATTTCTGTATTGATACGGCTAAAATCGCGCCGATTTCTCAATATTTTACCGATCTGCAAAATGGAACCCTTCCAAGTTTCTCCTGGATCGAGCCTGGCTACAGTAACAACGATGAACATCCTGGGTCGGGCCAGTCAATTCAGGTGGGACAAGCTCAGGTGGCCAACATCCTGAATAGTTTCATGGGAAGCTCCTCCTACAAGGATTCGATATTTTTCTGGAGCTATGACGAAGGCGGAGGGCCCTACGACCACGTGCCTCCAGTGCCCGGTCATACCAACGATTTCACCGATGCGAGCCTCGGAATCACGACCGATATATCGAGTATCGCGGTCAATCCCGACGGCTTCAATCCGTGCGTGCCGCCGGGCGGAGCTCCCCCGACACTGCACTGTGACCTCCATCCCGGCGACCCTGGCGTCAATCCCGGGGATGCCCCGGCTACTCAGGGTTTCGCCGCCCAACTCGGTTTCCGGTTGCCGAACATGGTGATATCTCCATTCACGCGGAAGCACTACGTTTCGCACATTCCGATGGATCACACTGCGATTATCAGGCTGGTCGAAACGCGATTTATTGGAGTCTCCGCCCATCTTACGGCTCGCGATAATACGCAGCCATCCCTGATGGACTTTTTTGACTTTACAAACATGCCATGGGCCACGCCTCCCAATCCGCCGCCGCCGATTACATCGGGCACTTGCGACGCGGCAAACATGGGGCCTTAGAGATTGGGGAAAGTCTGTGTGAGCGGATTAGGCTGCCAGGACTTCGACTGCTCCGGTTGGTCAGAGTGCGTTATTGCCTGAGTGTAAGAGTGCTGAGAATCCCCTGCTGCTTGGCAATCAACGACTGCACTCCTTCGCGGGCAAGCGCAATCATGCTGGCAAATTGGTTTTCGTCGAATACTTTATGCTCAGCGGTGGCCTGAACTTCGACAAACTTGTGGCCTGCCGTCATGACGAAGTTCATATCCACATCGGCGCGAGAATCTTCCTCGTAACATAAGTCAAGAAGGATTTCGCCATCCACGATTCCCACACTGACGGCGGCGACAAAGTCGCGGACAGGAACAGAAGTCAGAGTGCCGGCTTGCACCAGTTTCTCCAAAGCCAACCCAAGGGCGACGAATGCGCCGGTTATGGAAGCGGTGCGGGTGCCGCCGTCCGCCTGGATCACATCGCAGTCAAGCCATATGGTGCGCTCGCCCAGCTTTTGCATATCCGTTACTGCGCGCAGTGAGCGGCCGATTAATCGCTGAATCTCGTGCGTGCGTCCGCTGGGGCGGCCTTTGTTCACTTCACGGGGGGTGCGAGTCAGAGTGGATCGCGGCAACATGCTGTATTCCGCGCTGATCCATCCTTTGCCACTGTTGCGCATAAATGGCGGCACGGTTTCCTCGATGGAAGCGGTGCAGATAACTCGAGTGTTGCCTATGCTGATTAGAACCGATCCTTCAGCGGTATTGATGTAGTCAGGGATGATTTCCACGGGGCGCATCTGGCCCGGCACACGATTATCGGAGCGATAATGCATAGGCCGCAAATTGTAAATGAAATGAAGGCGAAAATTCGCAATGTCAAAGGGAGGCAAGCGCTCAGTTTGAATTTCTGCCTTAGTCTGAGGCGTCATCCCGAGCT
>PNAR01000172.1 GCA_003169715.1 Acidobacteriaceae bacterium
TTGCACGTTTCAACCGACGAGGTGTATGGGTCGCTCGGGCCCAACGATCCGGGCTTCAACGAAAATACGGCATACGCTCCGAACAGCCCATACTCTGCGTCCAAGGCGGCTTCCGATCATCTAGTACGCGCCTATCATCACACTTACGGCCTGCCTACCCTTACCACGAATTGTTCTAACAACTATGGGCCCTTTCAATTTCCAGAAAAATTGATTCCGCTTACGATTTTGCATGCGTTGCAAGGCAAGCCCATTCCGGTTTATGGAGATGGCAAGAATGTTCGCGACTGGTTATACGTTGAGGACCATTGCGAAGCCATCCGAACTGTCATCGCGAAGGGAAGAGTTGGCGAGGCCTACAATATTGGCGGCAACAACGAAAAGCAGAACCTGGAAATTGTCCGAACGATTTGTAGAATCCTCGACGAGCTGCGCCCCGATGATCCGACCGTACCTCACGAAAAGCTTCTGACATATGTTCAGGACCGGCCCGGACATGACCGCCGCTACGCGATTGACGCGCGCAAGATCGAAACAGAACTGAGTTGGCGGCCCAAAGAAACTTTCGAAAGCGGCATGCGCAAGACTATCGAGTGGTATTTAGAAAATGAGGCGTGGACTCGAGATGTTACCAGCGGCAGCTACCGTCAATGGATGGCGAAACAATACTCTGTTTGAGATGCTATCGTTAAATATCGCGCCCATTCATGTCCACACCGAATTCCACGCAATCCTGTAAACACAAGGGCATCATCCTGGCTGGCGGCTCGGGGACGCGCCTATATCCCGTGACGCACGCGGTTTGCAAGAGCCTGCTTCCAATTTTCGACAAGCCCATGATTTACTACCCGCTCTCAACGCTGATGCTGGCGGGTATTCGCGACATTTTAATCATCTCGACTCCTGATGACGTCCCGCGGTTCAGGCAACTCCTTGGTGACGGATCGCGTTTCGGAATCAATTTTGAATATGTTGCGCAGCCGCGTCCCGAAGGCATTGCGCAGGCTTTTTTGGTCGGTGAGGCATTTATTGGTTCTTCAAGCTGCGCCTTAATTTTGGGGGACAACATTTTCTATGGCACCGATCTGGCCACCAGCCTAATGAGCGCCGGAAACGGTATGACGGGGGCGCGAATATTTGCCTATCCCGTAAATGACCCCGAGCGGTATGGCGTGGTTGAGTTTGATCAGGCGGGGAAAGCGTTGAGCCTTGAAGAGAAGCCTGCGACGCCGAAATCCCGTTATGCGGTGACCGGACTTTATTTCTACGACAATCAGGTCGTTGCCATCGCCAAATCGCTGAAACCCTCGGCGCGCGGCGAACTCGAAATCACCGACGTTAACAAGGAATACATGCGGCGCCACCAGCTTGAAGTCGTCGTTATGGGCCGAGGAATGGCATGGCTCGATACCGGAACGCACGAAGCTATGCTGGAGGCCTCGCATTTTATTGAAACCATCGAGACCCGGCAGGGGCTGATGGTTTCCTGCCCCGAAGAAATAGCTTTTCGCTACGGATACATTTCGCCCGAGCAGCTCGAAGCCACCGCGACTCCGATGAAGAACAACCGCTATGGCGCATATCTGCTGCAACTCCTCAAAGAGAAGGTATTTTGATCGGTGGTCAACGACCCTTGCAATATCTTTCCGAAAATGTTGAAAACACCCGATGAAAGCCTCTGAAACTCCAATATCCGGCGTCCTTCTTCTGGAACCTCGAGTCTTCAAAGACGCGCGCGGATTTTTCCTTGAGACCTATAACGAAGACAAAATGGCCGAGATCGGCATCCGCGAGCATTTCGTTCAGGACAACCTTTCTTTCTCATCGAAAAATGTTCTGCGAGGTTTGCATTATCAGATACAGCATGCTCAGGGAAAACTGGTGCGAGTGGTTGCGGGCGAGATTTTCGACGTTGCCGTTGATCTCAGGGTCGGCTCGCCCACCTTTGGACGCTGGTATGGCGCCATTTTATCGGGCGAAAATAATCAGATGTTATGGATACCGCCAGGCTTGGCCCACGGCTTCCAGGTACTTTCAAGCGCGGCCTACGTCTTGTATAAGACTACCGATTTTTATTATCCGGAATTCGAGCGAACTCTAGCCTGGGATGATGCGGATCTGAATATTGCCTGGAAATCTGAAGAACAGCCCATTGTTTCTGCGAAAGACGCCCTAGGTTCTTCCTTTCA
Source organism: Acidobacteriaceae bacterium (assembly GCA_003169715.1). Classification (GTDB taxonomy): domain Bacteria; phylum Acidobacteriota; class Terriglobia; order Terriglobales; family Acidobacteriaceae; genus PALSA-188. The sequence goes on from PNAR01000172.1 coordinate 2,190, forward strand.
ACAGGCGGAGAAGTTCGAATAAGCCGGCCTCGGCTAAAAAGTTCGCAAGATTCGGATCAAGATGGCGCCTTCCTCTGCTCCAGGTATCGGATGCAATCGTCGGTCTGTTCAAAGTTGAAGGCATGGATTTGGCACTTCGCAAATTGAGTTACCACTGCTCCGGCATATTGATCTCCAACTCTCAAATCTTTGAAATACCAATGAGACGATTGGCCAGCTTCATCAGTCTCAATCGCGCCTTCGGAGCGGGACGGATTGGCGCCGGCAGAGAATTTATTTAGACCCGCAGCCAATCCCTCGCCTGTCGCCTTGATATAAGCTTCCTTGCGAGTCCAGCAAGCAAAAAAACCGGCCATTTGTTGGTCAGGACCCAGCCTGCGTAGTTCAT
>PNAR01000298.1 GCA_003169715.1 Acidobacteriaceae bacterium
CCGAGCCCGGATTCTCAAACAAACCAACTGCCGTTTTTGCCATATTATCCTCCCCCGGAAGCTTAATATGCAGCACTGGAAGTCGTTAACTTCGCCTGGCAATGTCCAAGAATTTGCTTTTTACAGAACCGCGCGCAACAGTCAGTATGTTTTGGAACGAGAAGATGTCAATCCGTTAACACACTGGCGGTTTCGTTGGCTATTGTGCGCTGTCCAAGCCTTGATCCCAATAGTCCGTTTGTACCAAAGGGGAGAACGAGCATTTATAGGAATGGCGGAGACAGACTATTGCAGCGTCTTGCTGTTGAGGATGATGGCACTCTGCGGAGAGATTTGCTCAAGACTTGAGCGACGACGGTTGCGTGCTAGGCGCCCGTCCTTTGTGCGTGCGCCCGGCAAGGCCGGTTGAGTGCGTTTCTGCTCATCAATGTCAGTGCAGGTTCCAAACCACTTTATGATCTTTCCCTGGTCATCTTTCAACGGTAGGACGCGCACCAGTTGCCAGCGGTAATGACCGTCCCTTCTTTTCATCCGGTACTCCGTCTCGTAACCCAGGCCTGTCGTTAACGCCGTTCCTCGGCACTTTTGGTATCCGGGCAAGTCATCTGGATGCACCGCCGCGCGCCAAGCCCAGCCCAGACCCTGCTCATGGCTAATACCCGTGTAGACAGTCCACTGTTCGTTCACAAAGATTGTGTTGCCATCCCGATCAAATGCAAAGACGATGTGGGGAATCCCCTGGACCAGTGACCGATACAGGTCTTCCGCCTGTTGCCGCTGCTGCTGGAGCCGCAATGTATACAGCGTGGCCGCCGTAAAATCCGCCAGGCTGCTCAGGATGCGAACATCCTCCCGGTCGAATTGTCGCCGCGTGTCATGGCACATGACCCAAAGGGTACCTAAGCCTTCATTGTCTCGGTAAAGCGGAATCAGAAGAAGCTCTGACATCGGCAAAACGCGGTTGAGATAGGTGTAGTACCGCTCCGGATGCGAGAAGAGTTGAGCGCAGTTTCGTTCCAGGCAAATACCACAAGGACTGAAATCCTGCGGAGTCGTACCACCGATGTAGGCCGCCATTGCACCCATTGCTGCGACCCAACGGAATATCTGCTCACCTTTTTCGTTTTTCTCCAGGAGGCTAATGCCCGCTGACTCCGCTTTGCACAGTTTTATTGCGTGTCCTATCAGGCTGTTCAGAACACCGGGTGGATCCTGGGTCAACATCTCTCGTCCTAGCACGCGGAAGGCCTCGATTTCTCGATTGAGGTCGGGCGGGCGTGAAGGACGACTCCACAACGAGTCCGTAATAATGACTTCTTTTTGCAGCTGCTGGGAATCGTCGCGCGACTCAACCAAGGAGTTGGTCAGAGCCGGTTCTCTACTTTGAACAAAGAGGTGAGTCTTCAACCAGTCATCAATCTCATTGGAAAGTGCCATAATGGCGCTTCCTCGCTTGCCGCCTGCCCGGCGTACTGGAAGTTCGAGATCGCGTTCCCAGCGCTGGACTGTGCTTACGGCCACTTTCAAGTAGGCAGCGATATCTTTCCATGACTTTAGGATTTGCGGCTGCATCGTTTCCCAACCTCTCCACCACGGAAGTGATGCCAGTTGACGTTCAGTGGCGGACGTTGACGCTATTGGAGCGGCACTACTCGACCCACATACGCGATTACCATATATTGGCATATTGCAAGTCCGTTCACAACTGGATGGGGGACCCTTTTTTAGGGATGCAGCTAGCAGACTCCTAGCAGTTTCTGCGGCTGGCGACCGTTACCACCTGCGAATTTAGGGCATTGTGTCAGCATGGCACCCCGCGCTGGTTGGTCATGCACAGCATTCGAGGAGCGTGTGATGCTGCGAAGTGAGTTGCTTGAATTTCTCGAGGAAACCGCCGACGCCGCCTTCTGTGTGAACGAACAAGACGAGATTTGTTCATGGAATGCCGCGGCCCAAAAGCTTTTCGGCTACTCGGCCGCGGAGGCCATTGGCAAATCGTGCTATGGACTCTTGCAGTGCCATGGCAGCCTCGGCACTAAGCTTTGCACCCGTGAGTTTTACGTCCGGCACGCGACCGCAGAACACTGCAGAATTCCTAACTTTGACCTGGAAGTCACAGTTCGTTCAGGGCGCCGGATATGGGTGGATTTGTCAACCCTGGTCTTCAAAGATGGCCGAACCCACTCGCGCCTCATCGTGCATCTGTCCCGCAATATCACAGAAAGGAAGCATAATGAAGACCTCCTGCACAAAATGCTTCAACTTTCCAAACAGATTATTGCAATCTCGGATGATAACGGAACAGGGCGCCTGGCTCCTGTTTCGCCGCTCTCAGAACAGGAGCAAAGCGTACTCCGCCTGTTTTCGGACGGTAAGAATTCTGCCGAAATCGCCCGGGAACTTGGGATCAGCTTGCAAACACTCCGCAACCATCTCCACCACGTCAACGACAAGCTTGGGACACACAACCGCCTCCAGGCTGTTATGCATGCCATGCATCGTAAGCTCATTTGAGATGTCATGCACGTGGCCAAATTCAATGTCCGCTGGACGCGTCTGTGCAGCGGTTGAGGCGAATTGCTCGAAATCGTGGTGAACATCAAGACGGTTTATTAGAGTCCCAGGTCACGCCGCCCAACTGTTTCATCAACTCTCCGATCGAAATCTGCTCGAGGTTTGCCACTGCGTCAGCAATCGCGATACGCTGCGCGGCACTTGCGTACAGGGTAGTAATCTTATTGAACTTCTGGACGACCATTTCCCAAGACATCGGCCGGGTGAAGAATCCCTCATAATCGTTGGTTTCCTGTTCGAAAACGCGTCCATCCTTTAGCGTGATCTTCACGCGACAAGGCATTTCGCCTGGAAAGCGCTCCGAGAAGAGTTTGCGCGGCTGAATCGAGACTTTGCCGAGAAGTGCCTGCACATCCGCACGCCGAATGCGCTCCTGTTCGTACTGTTCAGGCATTACCTGGCCATCAAGAATCGCTACGGCGAGCACGTACGGCAAACTGTGATCAGCCTGTTCCTTGGTGGAGACAGTGGTCTTGTCACCCTCTTCTCCGCCGCCAATGATGTTGTAGGCAACATCGAAGATCTCCACATCCACTCGCTCTATATGAGTGCTTGGAAACTGGTACCGTCGGAGCAGCGTGAGAACGGCTTCAATAGCGGTTTGCGAATGAATCTCAGCGTTGTACTTCTTAATTGTAGTACGTCCCACACAAGCGAGGTCTCCCTCGATCCAACTCACCTGGAAATAGCCGGTAATAGCGTCCATGAGCCCTTTATCGCCCTCAATCACCTCTATGGGACCGATGATGCCGTGCTTAGCCAGCAACGCGGCTCGAGTGCAACAAGCAGCCAGATTGGGATAAGCGAGTCCCTTCCAATGCGATAGTTTTCCCGTCCGGGTCACACGCAGGGCGTTAAAGGCCGTTCCACTGATGGCGATTGCGTTCGCCGTGTGTGATCGATCAAGGTTCAGTATCTTGGAGACGCCCGCGGCTACCGCGTACGCTCCTTGGACGGTATGATCGAATCCTCTCGCGCGGACGGGCGCCGCCTCACTCAACCGGCACTGCACCTCGTATGCAACCGCAAGGGCAGTCATCAAATCGCGGCCGGTAGCACCAGCAAATTCGCCAGCAGCCAGAATTGCCCCCAGGTTGTCGCTGGGATGGCAGGTTTCTTCCTTGGCTAAGTAGCTGTCATTGAAATCGAGGTAGCGTATCAGTGCACTGTTGTACAGAGCAGCTCGGTCAATGTCAGTGGACCCACCGCCAATCAAAGTGCATCTGCCCGTGCTACCTAGCTCAGAAATGTACTCACGTATCATCCGTATGGGCTCCCCGTGTAGTGCGCCAAGACCACAACCCAAAGCATCCAAAATACGGATCTTAAGTTGCTCGCGAGTATCGGATCCTAGAGCTTCAAATCGTGCTGCGCTGACGAACTCCGCCATTTGCTCCACTTGGCTCATAAGGCCCTCATGTACGGTCGCGCTCAGTCCAAACCCACGCGAATGTGCTTTCATCGTCCACCCTCAGCTAGTTCGCATGCTTTGACAATTGAACTTCTCCACCTTCGACAACAGCAGCACGTGCGAGCTCTTGCGCTTGTCGCTCCAATCACACAGCCGCATAGTTGTGTACTCCTTTGTGCCACAACTGCAAGCCTTCCATACGGATCAAAGTTCAGAGTCATGGTTGAACAACAGTTCTCTCACTGCCAGCAAAACACCGAACTCCGGGTTTTAGACTGGCCAATATGATCCGGAACGCTCAGGCAAGGGCACATGACGTCTTCACCATCGCACCGAAACAGCTTCCGTCTTTTCAGTAGCGAACCGAGCGGCACAGCGGGATTAGCACAACTTTTAACCATCCAGGATTCCCTCGTAGATATCTTCCACCCCCCATTTGCTCACTCGCGCCGGTTCTTTGGAATAGTCCGTTCGTACTCGCAATAGAAACAACCATCACGTGCGAAGGAAAAACGGGATACCGAACACGAATCGTCGCTATGGGGAACGAAATATGAGGAGATTGATTAGCCTGCCGAATGCGTGCATGACAGATGCGAAGAATCGCGATGTTGTTCTGCGCTGTTGACGGGGAGACCCCTGGAATTCATCATCCGCATGCATATACACTGCGGTGCGGCAAATTTACCGCACGACCGCACAGCGCGACTTCGGCCATCCCTAGCGCAACGCTTGTGCAGCGCCACGACAAATTCAGCGGCCTATGAAGTAAAATACCTCGGACTTCACAAGAATCCCAATTGCAGAGATTCGAATTGCAGTGTGTAACACTGATCGATTTCCGTCCCGGGCCGCCATCTCTTCTATCCACTCCCGCGCGCGCGAGAGGCCCGGCACCTGGTCTCCATCGTCAATCACACAAACCCCGTTTGTTTGAGTGTTCGCGCCATCCCCCTGTTACCCCACGATATCCACTCCATCTCGATCTTTCCCGCGCTTAATGGCTGCCAGCCGCTCTGCGAGATTTCTTTTGAATACAACGTTTTGTCTTCTCATAACCTAAGGGTCGTGGGTTCAAATGCCGCGATAAAAACTCTATCAATCGGTTCCCGGGATTGTCCGCGAAGCCGCGACGTTTCTAGACAGTGGAGCGATCACTGGGAAATGAAATCTCATTCCATTTCGTGCGGATATTTAGGAGATCGGCTAAAGGAGAACCCCAGACGAGATGAATAAAACTTGTGTAGGAGGTTAAATTCGCCAATTTTTGTTGGAGCGCTTCTGGTTCAGAAAATGGGAACACGCCTTGACTTCTGGGAACAGAATGGGAACAATAGCAAGATTTTATAGTACTTACAGGGCTTAAAGGAGCGACCAGGGCCTTGTGAATCCAGCGTTTACGTTAGAACGGAAAAATGGCATGGAAGAGGTCGTCGGT
>PNAR01000444.1 GCA_003169715.1 Acidobacteriaceae bacterium
GGGTCAGTTTCAATCCAAACTCACTTCGCAATCGGGAGCAGGTAGTGGCACCCCGGGGTATTGGGGTCAAGTTGCGAAAACAATCAACCGGACACGCAGTTACATCAGGGAAACCGTCCGAAACTGGCCTTCGTGATCCTCTTGAGCGTCCTTCAAACGGTCTGCGGCATAGAAGAGCGCTGACTTCAAAGCGCGAGGATCGCAATGATTGTCTATCAATGTTCGCCATGCTAGTTCGCGCGGCCGCCAGAGTCGAAGAAGCGCAAGGCAAAAGCCGCTTCCACCATCGAGGACAGAGAACGCATCATTCGCAAGCGACTCCTTCCCAGACTCGGGGAGACGGAGGCTTTGAAGATCAAGCCCTCGGAGAGCAAGGGGTGGTTGGAGTCGGAGCATACGAGGAAGACTTGGAGAATTCCACGATGAAAAATCCGCCCTTCATAGCTACTGGTCCGCTGCCGCAGCCGCGCTTTCGGCCGGTTTACTCTTAACACGTGCCTTCTCGAGCTTGCTGGAGACCGAATCATCGGCAGCTTTGGTCAGACTCCTCGTTTTCTGGAACTCGGCGTTTGCCTCGTCTTTCCTTCCCATGACTTGATAAAGCCGTGCCAGCCGCCAGTGAACGTTCACATCGTTAGGGCTTAGCTTGGCGGCCACCTTCAGTTCCCGGAGGGAATCATCCCGATGGCCAGCATTCGCGTACAGGATACCCAAATCAAGGTGTGCCATTTCCATTGCCGGATCTATCCCAATCGCCTTCTTAATCAATGGAAGCGCAACGTCGGGATGATTCATTTTTATATTTGCATCCGCCAGATAGGCCATCGCCTGAACGTGTTTCGGAACATTGGCCAGTTCCGCCTGAAACTCCCGAGCGGCCTCCTCGTATTGACCCTGAGTCCATAGCAGGTAGCCCAGACCGAAGTGCACATTGGGCTCGTTGGGATTGGCCTTGGCGGCGGCGCGAAACTGCTGCGTCGCGCCAGCATGGTCATTCATCTCGTCCAACGCCTCGCCAGCCAGCATGTCAGCCTCCGCCGATTCTGCGTTTAACGTCAGAATTTCGTGATAGACATCAAGAACGCATTGAAACTGCTTGGACGCGAGGCAACTGTGGGCCAACACCAAGCGGAACGGAAGATTCTGCGGATCGCTGGCTATCGCCTCCTTCAGATAAGGGACTGCTGCCGTGTATTTCTGCAATCCATAATAGGCTAAGCCTATCAGCGTCGTCAGACGTTGCGCCTCCGCTGACGATGGAGGCTCGCTCTTTCGTAGAGGCTCGAATATTTGGATGGCCTGCTTCAACTCCCCAGCTTTAAAGAGCGCGAGGCCGAGGTTCAGCCGCAGACCGGGCATTGCCGGATTCAGCGCCAAAGCCTTGCGATAGAGGGGAATCGCCTCCGCGTAGCGTTGCTGGCGGGCTTCGAGGAAACCGAGATGAGCGTAAGCTTCCGGGTTCGAGGGCTGAGAAGCCAGAAAAGCCCGCCACGCGACCTCGGCCTCGGCATTCTTTCCTTGCTCCTCAAGAGTAATGGCGGTTTGGCGTTGATTGTCCGGGGACGCTTCTGCCTGTCCCATACAGCTGGCAGCTCCCAAAATCAGCATCGCCATCAGGATTCGGGTCCGAGCGATTCCCAGTTGCACAACTCGCGTCACAAGCATCTCCATTCGCATTCTCGCGTGCCGGCAAGGCTGCGCGCAATAAGGTGGATCATCGAGCACAAAAAATTGGGCCCGGCGGGATGTCCGCCGGGCCCAGGTTGGAGGTGAGTCCAAGGTCAGAAGCTAAACTTCGCGCCAAGCTGTAAAACGCGAGGATCGTAGGCAGAGGTCACCGCTCCGAAGTTTCCGTCCGCGGAGTTGGTATCCACACCGCTAAATTCCGTGTGGTTGAAAGTGTTGAAGCTTTCGAACCGGAGTTGGAAGTTCATCCTTTCCGTGATCTTAATGGTTTTGAACAGGGCCACGTTGAAGTTGAACAGTCCCGGTCCGACAACCGCATCTTTGTTGGCGTTACCAAAGCCTTGATTCGGTCCTCCGTTCCAGGGAGCTACCGGATTTGCAAACGAACTCTTGCTGAACCATGCGTTTAGGGTCTTTGGATAGGAGATTGGCGCCACCTGGTTGGGACGGTTTCTGGTGCCGCCGCCCAAGCCGAGTGTATCGGTGCCGGAGTAGATAACGCCATTCCCACCGTTGACCGGACTTCCGGATTGTGCAACCGTTACATCTGAAACTTCCCAGCCGCCAAGGACGCCATGCAGGAAGCCATTCGTACTATGCCCGAAGAATGGCAGGTTGTAGACGAAATTGGCGTTGAAGACGTGACGCCGGTCGAACTGTCCCGACCCACGGTCGTAATTCAGGTTGAAGGGATCGGACGCTCCCCCGAGATCATTCGCCACTAGATCAATCTCGTGAGACCAGGTGTATGCGAGCTGCATCGTCAGCCCATGACGGTTCTCCATCCGCAGACCTGCCTGGAAGGAGTTGTAGGAGAAATTGGTGTTGTTCGTCTCCTGTGTAACGGAACTGAAACCAGGAAATTGTCTATAGAAGTTCGCGTTCAGCGCGGGAAGGTGTTTCTTCCCAGTCGGATCAGTCGGGTCTGGAATCTGTCCCGCAACGCCCTCTCTATCATAGTAGGGGTTCCCTGGACCGTTCGGATCGTTAGCTGTCAGGGGCAGGGTGTTAATCGGTATGTCGGTGCTTTGGTGCCAACCTCGAGTACCGACATACTGCACGACCGCGATGAGCGATTGGGCAAGCTGCCGCTGGACCCCCAAGCTGAACATCGCCGTTCCTGGATTCCTGTAGTTGTACTGCAAAGTGGTCATCGCGGAGGGAAAGATAGCCTGAGCCGCAGTTGCTCCAGTTTGGGCGCTGGTGTTCGGGTTGGAGAAGTAAACGTTCGTTGCAATAGGCTGGAAGGCAAAGGGCGGATTCAACGCCGCGTTATATACATCGTTGCCTTGAACCCTTTCGAAGAATAGTCCGAAACCGCCTCGCAACACGGTCTTGCCGTCGCCGCCGATGTTGTAGGCGAAACCGACTCTCGGTTCGAGGGTTTTGTAATCGTTCTGCACATTTCCGTTGGGGAAGCCATTGACGCCGGCTTCCCGGATGCCATTGAGATAAAACTGCTGGCCTTGGAACGTTGTGAGCGTAGCGGGATTGATCGTACCTGCGCCGGGCTGTCCGGCTGGAATGACAGGATTACCCAGCCCCGCGTTGTAATCCGCCGGGACAAAATTCGCGAATTGGTTGTAGCGTTCATAGGCGTGCGGCAGGCCGTCATAACGAAGTCCGAGGTTAAGGGTCAATTGTTGAGTGATGTGCCAGTTGTCGTTGACGTAGGCGCCGTAGTTGTTATTGACCCAGTGCTTGCCGGCTAGGAACTGTAATTGTTGAAAGCTATCAGCGTCGCCAAGCAGGAAATTCACATACCCATCGCCCGAAAACGAACTGTTGCTGAAGGTGGCGGTTCCCTGCGTATTGGCCTGAAGTTGCTGGTTCTTGGGGTCGTGCAGCCAACTGAGGCCAAATTTGAACTGATGCCGGCCATGGGACCAGGAAAGGTCGTCCCGGGTCTCATAGCCAAAGTAGGAGTTCTTCCAGGGGAAATAACTGGAGCTCCATGTGCTATTGAGTGGTGTTCCTCTCAGGTCAATTTCGGGCATGCGGGATCCCTGGTTAAACGCAAGAGGGAACAAAGAGGTAGCCGTCCATCCGCTAGGTTGGGCAAAGGAGCTGCCGGCACCGGCGACAGGGCTGAGGTGAATGGTGTTGCCGCTGAACAGGAAGCTGGTTTCGTTGAGCAACGAGGCTGAGTACGTCTGGGTCAGCTTGATGGTCGAAGACCACGAAGGGTTCAGCATTTGGGTACCCACCGTAGGATAGGTGCTGTTGCCCCATAGCGGCGGGAAAAACCCCACACTCACTGCGTCATGCAGGTAATGGCCCATCAACTGGAACTTGCTGTTGATGTTGTGGTCAATGCGAACCACGTCCTCGCGGGCATTGGTGATCTGCGGGATGGACGCGATGTATTGACTGGTTCCGAAATTCGGATGGGGGAAGGTATTCGCGTTCAGTTCCCGGACCGAATTTTGGTCAATCAGGTTGGCCGGAATCACGTTCCCTGGGAAGGGGCTTCCGGCGGTTAAACCGTCCGCCGTATAGAGCGCCAGCTTGGCTGGGTCCGTGGTCTGGGGAACGATCGGTGGGGCCTTGTCGCCGGAGGGTACAACATAGGTCAGTGGCTGGCCGAGTGTAGGGAAATTAGCGGCCGCGATGGTGTTGGAAATCGAAGGCGGACTCCCTTGGATCTGCCTCCGCCATTCTTCATTGACGAAGAAGAATGTTTTCTTTCCTATTGGACCCCCGAAATTTCCGCCAGGTATGTTCAGCCGGAACTCCGGCCGCGGCTTGCCCGCGAGATTCAGGAAATAGTTGTTGGCCTGGTAATCTTCGTTTCGGTTGAACTCCCACAGCGAGCCGTGGTACTGGCGGGTACCCGATTTGATGACCATGGCGATGGTTCCGCCTGAGCCGATACCGTAGTCGGGCCCGTAGTTGCTGTCGAGAGTCTGGAATTCGGCAAGCGAATCCACGGAGGGCAGGGAGCTGAAGCAGCCGCCGCAACCGCGATCATTCAGTTCGCCCCCATCGAGCAGGTAGATATTGTGGGTGGAGCGGGTTCCATTGAAGCTGATGCCGTTGGCGCTGGTCAGGGCAATCGCTCCGCTATAAGACGGCAGGTTGTTGGACTTCCCCATGCCCAGGGCGGCAAGGGCGGTCACATTGCGGCCATTGGTCGCTAGTTGGGTCACCTGCTGACCGCTGATGAGACTGCTAACCTCATTAGTCTCCGCCTGCACCTGCAAGGCGTCCGCTTCCACGGTCACCGTTTGTTGTGCACTCCCGACCTTGAGAGAAATGTCCTCCTTCAGAGTTTGGGTTACGTTCACAACAATGTCAGTTTTCGAGTATTTCTGAAAGCCTTGTACTGACGCTTCCAGGTTGTAATGACCCTGCCCCAGGTTTGCGAATAAATAGGTGCCCAACCGAGTTCGACGTAACTTCTCTGACCTGACCGGTCGCAACGTTGGTGACAGTAATAGTGACGTTCTCAACCACCGCTCCGCTGGGATCGGCGACGGTCCCGGTTATCGTGGCGTTGTCTTGTCCCCAAGCACCGGTGGTTAGCGTTAGGAGTAGAGCGACGAACGCGACAGCAGAGATTCCTGAAACGCGACGGACTGATAGGGTCGTGAGAATACTCATATTTTGGCTCCTTACGTTCTGCCTGATGTGGTCATTGCCGGTTTGTATTGCTGCGGATTCATTTCGCCGCGGATCTGGGTGAAAACTGGATTGCCCAAGCGCCGGAAACAAGAGTGGAAGACGCTTTAAGCAATCGTTTTCTGGATGGGGAGGTTTTATCCCAGTTTCGGAGAGTTTGTCAAGAAATATTTTGATTACATTGCAGCCCGCCCGCCTAAATCCCAGAGCTAAAGATTTTGTAGTCGCTTCGAACCAATTAGTGAGCAAAGATGTGTGGTAATCGCTTACTTCATGCCACTCATCGGGGTGTTGCGCACTGCGAAATCCTAAGGTCGCTTCGCTCGCTCGGCTGCTGGAGGTTTGGTCGAAACCACGCCTTGCCCTTCCCGCACCACATAGAAGCGGTCGGCGATCAGATTAGTCAGCGTCTCAACTTTCCCGTCCGGCCAGAAGACTTTTGCATTGTCAACTCGCTCATGGTCAGCAAGCCCAAAGTGGATGCGAAGGTCATTCTGCGACAGGTAACTGCCGCCGCTGATTAGTTCGCCCAGTTGTACCAACCCGCCTGCCGTCGCTCGCACGCGCGCATTCAAAGCCAGGCGATTACTCTTCACGCCCTCCAACTGAAAACTAATCCAGTGATTTTGCGCGCCGCCCTCCGGACGCAGTATCATCGGCTTGCCCACCAGGTTCTCCACCACCGCTTCGAGCTTGCCGTCATTGAAGAGGTCGCCCACGGCCAGTCCGCGGCTTACCTGCGGAATCTGGAGCGCAGCCCCCGCCAGATCACTGCAGTCCTTGAATGTTCCATCACGCTGATTTACGAATAAGAGCTTCGGCTCGGCGTACCTCAGCTTGGAATGCAGGCTGTCCACCTGTGGATACACATGTCCGTTGACCAGTAAAAAATCTTCCCAGCCATCGTTATGGAAATCAACAAACGCGTCTCCCCACCCCACGTATCCTCTTGTGCCCTTCGCAATTCCCGAAGCCATCGAAATATCCTTAAAATTCATGCCGCCTTCGTTGCGATAAAAGGCGGCGTACTCGTTGTCAAAGTGCGAAATCACAAACGACATTCGCCCAGTGTGCATAAAATCGCCAAGGGCAATTCCCATGTTGGCTTGGGCCGCGCCATCTTCATTTAGCGCCACGCCGGAGGTAAAACCGGCATCCACGAACTTTCCCGTGCCATCACCCTGATAGAGATAGTTGGGCTGGCCATCGTTCGTTACCAGAAGATCCAGTTTTCCGTCATTATTAAAGTCCGACCACACAGCCGTCAGGCCATAACGGCGCTCCGCATCTCCAACTCCAGATTTTGCGGTAACGTCGGTGAAAGTTCCGTCCTTGTTGTTGTGGTAGAGGCTGTCGGGAGATCCCTTCAACCCGCGCGGTCCGCACTGCACGTCAATGCCCAGGTATTTGCAGGTGTCGTTCGAACCGAATGCCGCCATATCGTTCAAATGAAAATCCACATAGTGCGAAATAAAGAGATCAGCCCAGCCGTCGTTGTCATAATCTCCAAAGGCGGCTCCGGTGGCCCATTGCGTGTCGCCGCTCAACCCGGCGCTTTTGGTTACATCGGTAAACGTTCCGTCTCCATTGTTGCGATAGAGCACCACCCCGCCGAAACATGTCACCAGCAAGTCAGGCCAGCCGTCATTGTTGTAGTCGCCTACCACAGCGCCCATGGCCCAGCAGGGATAACCCACCCCGGCTTTATCAGTTACATCCGTAAAGGTCCCATCGTGGTTGTTGTGATAGAGCGCGCTCCGCGCCTTCTTCCCGTGGATCGCCATGTCCACGCTCTGCGCATTCGTGAAATAAATATCAGGCCAGCCATCGCGGTCGTAATCAATCAGCGCCACGCCTCCGCTCATGGATTCCACAATAAATTTCTGTTCCGGACTCGAGAAATGTTCGAATTGAATGCCCGTCGAAGCGGTGATATCCACCAGTTGCGGATAGTTCCCGGCCAATCCGCTAGCGGCTTTTGCGTCCGATCCCTTGGCGGCTCGATGCCGCGTCACTCCTTGTTCCGGAAGAGGTGTATTTTTCTGCCCCATGCCCGCGCGAACCAGACATAAGACAGCAACCACCATGCGTGCAATTACAAGTCCCGCTCGAAAATTTGGCGACGCAACTTCTCTGGCGACGCTTCCCTTTCTGCTACTTCTCATCCCGTACCTTGCTCCCGAATAATTTTGACCGACCATGACTGCGAAATTGACGGCGGATGTATCATAGCGTTTTCGAAGAGTGGAGGCCGCGATGAAGAAACCGTTTTCGCCAGAAAACCGCGAGCGAATAGACAGTCCATTCACACGGCGCCAGTTTTTGGAAACATCCGTCGGCACAATCGTAGCTGGCAGCCTTCTTTCTTCCGCATGGGCGGCTGAGATCAGAAACGGAATTCCCTACCGCACGCTGGGGAACACCGGCGAGAAGGTCTCCTGCATCGGCTTGGGCGGATATCACCTTGGCAAGCAAAGCGACGAACAGGAGAGCATTCGCATTATCCGCGCCGGCCTCGATGAAGGCATTAATTTCCTCGACAACTGTTGGGACTACAACGACGGCGAAAGCGAAATCCGCATGGGTAAAGCCCTGCGCGATGGATACCGGCAAAAAGCCTTTTTGATGACCAAGATTGATGGCCGGACTAAGAAGGGATCGGCCAGGCAGATTGATGAATCTTTGCGCCGCCTCCAGACTGACCATGTTGACCTGCTGCAATTCCACGAAGTGATCCGGGACACCGATCCCGATCGAATTTTCTCCGCAGGCGGCGGCATGGAGGCGGCTGTTGAAGCTCGAGAAAAGGGAAAACTGCGCTACATCGGCTTCACTGGACACAAGAGTCCCGACATCCATCTCAAAATGTTGGAGACGGCCTTCGCCCACAAATTCACCCTGAACACGGTGCAGATGCCGCTGAACGTAATGGACGCGCACCACGACAGTTTCGAAAAGAAAGTCCTTCCGGTGCTGGTCAAGCACAACATCGGAGTTCTGGGCATGAAGCCCATGGGCGATAGCCTGATTCTTCAAAGCAAGACAGTGGAACCGGTGGAGTGTCTGCAATACGCGCTGAACCTGCCGACCAGCGTCGTGATTACAGGCTGCGATTCTCTCCCCATATTGCAGCAGGCGCTAAAAGTAGCGAGGACATTTCAGCCTTTGACGCAAACGCAAGTAGCCGCTCTGCTGGCAAAGACCGAGAAGGCCGCCCAGAGCGGACAGTATGAGCTTTACAAGACTGCCCACAACTTTGATGGAACGTTCCACAATCCGCAGTGGCTGGAATAGCAGCGTGGGCGGGATCTTTGCAAATGGCCACCCCAACACTTTCGCGTATGACCTAAGAGGAGATCTGTCATGAATAAACCAAGCCTCTCTACCATCGGTATAGCGATTGTTATCTGTTTCGCGCGGGCCCCCGCGCAATCCCAAGCTGCCGACTCAACCCAATTGTCGGCGGGCAGCACGGTTCCCGTAATGTTGGAGAAGTGGGTTGACGCGCGGAAGAACAAGGTTGGCGATGAAGTCATTGCGAAAACAACAGAGAATGTGAAATCGGACGGGCAGGTTGTTATACCGAGAGGTTCCAAAATTATCGGACGCGTAACCGTGGCGCAAGCTCGAACGAAAGAACAACCGGTGTCGGCCGTAGGGATCTTCTTTGACCATGCTGCCTTGAAGGATGGTCACGACCTCCCGATGTCGCTGGAAATTCAGGCGGTCGCGCCGGACGTAGAGTTGTCAACTGCCCCCGCGATGGGTACGGCTCCAGGAACCGCCGGTGGGAGTATCGGTGGAGTGCCGCCACTTCCAAATCAGGGAAACATTGCCGGTCCAATGGGCGATCCGAATGCAGGCACCCTCGGAAGAAGTCCAAGCCCGAATCCCCCGGACGGCGCCGCAGACGACCGTTCACCCACCGGAGCGCTTACGCCCAGTTGTCGCGGCGTTCTCGGGATAGACGGCTTGGGATTGGTTCCTGAAGCCTCGAACTCCGCGCAGGGATCGCTGATTGTTTCACAACGTCACAACGTGCACCTCGACGGCAGAACCCAGATGATGCTGCGAGTGAAAGGGAAATAAGAGGCCAGCAATCCCAAGCTCCGCATGGGTCGGCGTCGGAACAAATGAGCCAGAGAGGATGCGCACCGGACTTAAGAGACTGCATGCTTCACTGGACGAAGCAAACATCAAGCACGTCTTTTATGAATCGCCCGGAACAGATCATGAGTGGCAGACGTGGCGTCGCGATCTGAAGGATTTTGCCCCGAGACTCTTTTGAGAGTGTTTACGAACGGACGGCTGGTTTGCAAATGGAGGTAGTCATACGTGTCCTTAAGGCCTAAGAACTTAAATTTTGCGACGTACGTCTTAATACTGTTCTCAGCCGTATCCGTTGCTCAAACCCAAACTGTTAACGCGACCATTGACGCTTCGAAGACCGATGCTCCAATTTCAAAGTACATTTACGGGCAGTTCCTCGAGCACATTGGCGGAATCGTCAACAACAACATATGGGCTGAAATGCTCGATGACCGGAAGTTTTACTACCCAATCAATTCGCATCCACCCACGGAGCCGAGCGGTCCGAGCTTTAGACGCATGACCGTCCGGCATTGGATGCCAATCGGAGCTGAAGAATTCGTAGTCATGGATACCGACCATCCTTACGTTGGCGACCACACTCCCATGGTGAAGCTGGATTCGCAGGATGTGCGTGGGATCCAACAATCGGGTTTGGCAGTCCGCAAAGGGAAAGCGTACAAGGGCCGCATAGTTCTGGCGGGCACTCCCGGCACCAAAGTTCGAGTAACTCTGGTCTGGAGCAACGTAGCCAGCGATCGTCAAACAGTGGCGATTGACAAAATCGGGCCTGACTATCGAAAGGTGCCGCTGAGTTTTCAAGCACAGGGCGATAGTGATGATGCCCGGCTTGAAATTGTAGGAACCGGCACCGGCTCTTTCCACATTGGCGCAGTTTCCTTAATGCCAGCCAACAACGTGCAGGGTTTCCGAGCGGAAGTTATAGCCGCGCTGAAGCAGCTGCATTCCGGCGTATACCGCTGGCCCGGAGGCAACTTTGTTTCCGGTTACGAATGGCGCAATGCGATAGGCGATCCGGACAAGCGCCCACCCATCATGGATCCGGTGTGGCACGCAGTGCAGCCGAACGACGTGGGTACAGATGAGTTCATGACGCTTTGCCGTCTGCTGGACGTTGAGCCCTACGTCACCGTCAACGGAGGTTTCGGCGACGAGTGGTCTGCCGCGCAACTGGTCGAATATGCCAACGGCGCGGTGACAACGCCGATGGGGAAATTGCGGGCCGCGAATGGTCACCCCGAATCGTACCGCATTAAATTCTGGGGAGTCGGAAACGAACCTTGGGGCGAGTGGCAGTTAGGCTTCATGCCCGTCGCGCAATGGGAACTTAAGCACGACATGTTTGCCAAGGCGATGCGAAAGGTTGATCCGACAATCAAACTGATTGCAGCTGGCGCCATGCCGGACGCAATGACCGGTTCCAAACAAGCTAAGCGTCTGAACGGCCAAATCGTCCCTGACTACCTCTCCCCCGGAGACTGGAGCGGCAACCTGCTGGCTCACTGCCTCGACAACATGGACATGCTCAGCGAACATTTCTACTCTCGCAGCGGGCAGCGAACTGATCTTGCGACAGGAGAGAAAGTCAGCACGGGACCACAGACTCTCGTCGAGTGGGAACGCGCGCCAGCCACTCAGGTGCGAGTGAAATACGAACACTATCAGGAGTACCTGAAACGTATTCCCGGACTCAAAGAGAAACCGGTACCGATCAGTCTGGACGAATGGGCCTACACCGGGGCGACGCCAAATTCGTACAAAGTCGTACCCGCCTATGCCTGGGCGTTTCACGAGATGTTCCGTCATTCCGATCTCTATCAACTTGGCGCGTTCACATTCGCAATTGCGATGATGAGCGAGAGCCGTACCGACGCAGTCCTGAATCCGACAGGACTTCTATTCAAGATGTATCGCGAACACTTCGGCACAATTCCGGTCGAAGTCTCAGGAGATTCGCCGCAGCCCAAGCCAATTTATCCTGCCGGCGGCGATCAGCCCGCAGTAAATCCGGGTAGCGATACGTATCCGTTGGACGTAAGTGCGGCATTCAGTGATGATCGCAAGACGCTCACCTTCGCTGTGTTGAATCCTTCAGATTCCGAGCAACATTTGAATCTTGGCATTCGTGGAGTAACGCTTGCGAAGGAAGGACACCTTTGGCGGATGGCACCGGCCAGCGTTGACGCAATGATTGTTGTGGGACAGAAGCCGGGAGTTGAAGTAGAGGAGCAGCCACTTGCCGCTCTTCCCGAAACGATGTCGGTCCCGCCCTTCAGCGTCAACATCTATTCATTTGCAGTGCGGTAGTTCATCGAGTCGAAGTACAGGAAAGGACATTAATGGTGAATAAGAAATATTTCTGCGTGATGATGTTGGCGATCACGAGTTTCTTGGGATTTCGGCTCTCTGCGCAAGTACAGACCGAAGTACCTGCTGCTGTGGCCGGCGCCAAACCAGTCGCGGTGGAGCACATTAAGGTCCACGGTACATCCCTGGAGGGCAATTTGGAAGGCGATGCCGTAGACCGCGACGTGATCGTTTTTTTGCCGCCGAGTTACGCAAAGGATAAGCATCGCAGGTATCCGGTGGTTTACGCACTGCACGGTTACTCGATTGGCGCCGAGCAATGGACTCATGAAATCCATGTGCCGCAAACCATAGAAGGTGCATTTGCGCAGGGTGCTAAAGAGATGATCGTTGTGCTACCCGATTCAAAGACGCTGCACAATGGATCAATGTATTCGAGTTCAGTCACTACGGGGGACTTCGAAAAATTCATCTCGAACGATTTAGTCGCATATATTGATGCGCATTACCGGACGCTGCCGAATCGGTTGAGTCGGGGCCTGGTGGGACACTCGATGGGAGGGTACGGCGCGACGCGCATTGGGATGAAGCATGCGGATGTATTCGGGAGTCTCTACATTATGAGTCCCTGCTGTTTGGCGCCGCGGCCGGCGGGACCGCCAAACCCCGACCTCGAAAGAGCTCTGGAGTCGGTAAAGACGCCCGAAGATTCAGCCAAGCTGGGATTCTTTCCTCGCGCTATGCTGGCGAGTGCGGCGGCATGGTCGCCTGACCCCAAAAATCCTCCGCTCTATCTAGACCTTCCATTTAGGGACGGGGTCGTCCAAGAGGACGTCCTCGCAAAATGGACGGCCAACTCTCCGCTTGCCTTCATAGATCAATACATTGACAATTTGCGGGAGTACCGGGCAATCGCAATAGACGTGGGCGACCAGGACGGCTTACGAGTTGATACCGCGAAGCTGCATGATGTCCTCGATAAATACGCGATCGCGAACAGCTTCGAGGAATATCACGGTACCCATACAAGTGCGGTGGCTGACCGTTTCCAGAATCACGTAATGCCGTTCTTCAGCCAGAATCTTTGCTTTCAGGCAAGTTGCCGTTAACTTCAATTCGACACATCACAGGAACAGCTCATAGGGAGAAAAGTATGAATTATTTCGGAAGATTCATGTTGGCAGTTTTCACTTTGTGCATCGCGTTCATGACCTGCAATGCTACCGCGCAAGACAATTCCAATTTTCCTTACATGAATCCCAAGCTCACGTCTCAAGAGCGCGCTGCGGATCTCGTCCATCGGATGACACTTGAGGAAAAAGCTTCGCAGCTGGTTAATCAGGCCCGGGCGATTCCGCGTCTCAACGTTCCAGCTTATGACTGGTGGAGCGAAGCTCTGCATGGCGTCATCGCGAACGGCACCACAGAATTCCCCGAGCCGATCGGTCTCGCGGCGACATTCGATACTCCGCGCATTCACGAGATGGCCACTGCTATTGGAATTGAGGGCCGGATCAAACACGCCCAGGATGTGCGCGCCGGGCACTCGAACATCTTTGAAGGTCTTGACTTTTGGGCCCCTAACGTCAATATCTTCCGCGACCCGCGCTGGGGTCGCGGCCAGGAGACCTATGGGGAAGATCCGTTCCTCAGTGGTCGTATGGCCGTTGCTTTCGTCACCGGCATGCAAGGCGACGATCCGCATTATTATCGCGTGATCTCCACTCCCAAACACTTTGCCGTACACAGCGGGCCTGAGCCAACGCGCCACTTCACTGACGTTGACGTCAGCAAGCATGACGAGGAAGACACATACACGCCGGCATTTCGCGCGGCGGTTGTGGAGGGCCACGCCGGGTCTGTGATGTGCGCATACAACGGCATCAACGGCGAGCCTGCCTGCGCTAACCAGTTTCTGTTGCAGCACACGCTTCGCGGCGCGTGGCAGTTCCAGGGATACGTCGTCTCTGACTGCGGCGCTGTCCACGATATCTTTGAGGGTCACCGTTACCGTCCAACTCAGGCGCAGGCCTCGGCCATTTCGCTCCAGCGCGGCATGGACAACGAGTGCATCGATTTTTTCACGAAGGTAAAAGACGACCACGACTACAAGCCCTACATTGAAGCTGTGCAGCAGGGATATCTGCCTGAAAGCGCGATGGACACTGCGCTCATTCGCCTGTTCACCGCCCGAATGCGTCTCGGAATGTTCGATCCCTCGGAGATGGTTCCTTATTCGAAGATTGACGAAAAGGAACTCGACAGCGCCGCTCATCGCGAACTCGCTCGCCGCATCGCGAACCAGTCTATGGTGCTACTTAAAAATGACGGCACATTGCCTCTCAAATCAGTCAAGCGCATCGCTGTGATCGGGCCACTGGCCGATCAGACCACGGTACTGCTTGGAAACTACAATGGCACGCCCACGCACACAGTAAGCGTGTTGGAAGGAATGAAGGCCGAATTCCCGCAGGCGAAGATCTCCTATGTCGCGGGAACTCAGTTCCTGTCCAATCAGGGGAATCCGGTGCCCACGTCTGTGCTCACCACGCCTGACGGAAAACCTGGTCTCAAAGCCGAGTACAGTTCTGGCCTCAGCCTTGATGCGAAGTCTGCGCCGCTAACCTCGCGCGTTGAGCCCACTGTGGACTTGACCGAGAGCAACCTGCCCCAGGAGGCGAAAGGAAGCCACGGTTTATCTGTAGAGTGGACGGGTCTTCTCACAGCTGCTGAAACTGGCGACTACCTCGTCGGCATGAAAGCCGACGGCTTCGCACGCGTCACGATCGGGGACAAGACGGTCATGCAGATGTATAGCGCCGGATCGGGCGTCGGCCGAGTTCATCTGGAAAAGGGACAACCCGTGAAGGTTCACGTTACATACGGCCACACGGGAGAGAGCAAGGTCGAAGCACATCTCATCTGGGCGCCGGTGAACAATGCGCCTGACCCGGCGGCCGTTACTGCCGCGAAAAACGCCGACATTGTCATAGCTGTGGTCGGGATCACCAGCCACCTTGAAGGCGAGGAGATGCCAATCGAGGAGCCCGGTTTTTCCGGCGGAGACCGTACCAGCCTGGATATGCCTAAGGCTGAGGAAGATCTGGTGCAAGCTGTCGCCGCGACTGGCAAGCCTCTGGTTATTGTTCTGATGAACGGTAGCGCACTGGGCGTGAACTGGGAAAAGGCACACGCCAATGCAATCCTTGAAGCGTGGTATTCCGGCGAAGAAGGAGGTGCTGCGGTCGCCGAAACTCTGAGCGGTAAGAATAATCCCGCCGGACGGCTGCCGGTCACGTTCTATAAAGATGTCCACCAGCTACCCCACTTTGAGGACTATTCCATGAAGGGTCGCACCTACCGCTACTTCGAAGGCGATCCGCTCTGGCCGTTTGGATACGGACTCAGCTATACCACGTTCAGCTACAGCGATCTCACTCTGCCCAACGCGCCAATCAACGCCGGCGACCCACTGGACGCATCTGTGACGGTGACAAATACCGGGAAAGTTGCCGGTGATGAGGTGGTCCAGGTGTACCTTAAGTTTCCCGATGTCGCGGGCGCGCCGATTCGCGCCTTACGCGGATTTCAGCGTGTCCACCTTGAACCGGGCGCCACTCAAAAAGTTGAATTTCACTTGAACCCACGCGATCTGAGCATGGTGACCGATCTCGGAGACATCATCGTGGCCCAGGGCAAGTACACGCTGTCCATCGGGGGCGGGCAGCCAGGAACGGGTGTTCCATCGGCCAGCAGAGACTTCGAGGTCAGTGGCCAAATTGTGCTGCCGGAGTAATTTTCGCAGTGAAGACTATCGAGGCAAACCCACCATGCGGAGGTCGCAGACACGGTCTCCGCATCTAGCGCCTGAACGGGTTCTTTTTAAAGCGCGCGCCTTTGCGCCATATCGGCAGAGAAAAGAGACCAGATGCGTTCGCAAATCCTGACAAACATGCTTTGGGCATTTGTGGCGATCAATTGCGTATCGGCTTAGCAGCCAAACTCATGCGTGGGCTGAATGACTTTCAAGTTCCGTCACACGTACAGCTCACTGCTTGCTGAAAGCGGGGACGATGTGAGGGTGGTACAGGAATTGATGCGGCACGCTAAGATGAGCACCACAATGGAGCTTTACACTCATGCCCGGATGCACAAGAAGCGGGAGGCGCAGAGCCGAGCCGTCGACTCCGTTGTTCTCACGGCGCGTGGGGAGGCGCAAATCTAATGAAAGAGGGCGCAAAGAGGTGTTGTGCCCATTCTGTGCCCCCATTGTGCCCGTTTTGGGTGAGCGACACGCGTAAGTTGTTGGTGGGCGCTGTAGGATTTGAACCTACGACTTCCACCGTGTGAAGGTGGCACTCTACCGCTGAGTTAAGCGCCCTCGGCTTTCCATTCAAACATTTGCCGGCTTGGCCGTCAACGGTGCGTTGCGCTTCTGTGAGCACTCATTTCAGTCAGGAGAAGAAAGCCGATTCAGACGCTCACGGGCTTGCGACGGAAGGCGAATGCCGCGAACGCGAAGAATATCAGCGCGCAAATTAACATTGAGAAACTGGAGGATTCTGGAACGGCAGTTGCTGATTCGACTTCAAAATCAGGACCCATATATCTGGCCCCGGCCTGATTGGGAGTGGGGAAGCTAAACCCAAATGTTGA
The DNA here is from genome assembly GCA_003169715.1 of Acidobacteriaceae bacterium. Classification (GTDB taxonomy): domain Bacteria; phylum Acidobacteriota; class Terriglobia; order Terriglobales; family Acidobacteriaceae; genus PALSA-188. The sequence continues at coordinate 16,381 of PNAR01000444.1, forward strand.
GCCAAGAGTGAAAAGACCGGTTTCGCCCAGCGTGATCTGCGGAATCGGCGAGAGAGAGGGGGCAGAGAAAATGAACAGGTCCTTGCTGTCGAAGCTATCGGCCCCTATTTCGTAGGTGCCATCCGCCAACGTGAAACTTGGGACGGTGACGAAAGCAAAACTGTCTTCAGTTGTATGTTTGCCCGCGGTAATTGTTGTGGAAAGAAGCAGCGACCCGTCAGATGCGAATATTCCCACATCATGGTTGTTCTTTAATTTGCCCTTTGGATTCGGATCGTAGTAACCCAATTCGGTGACGGTCACAGGACTGGTAACGGTAAACTGCCACCCGAAGGTGAAATTCTGAGCCGGGGCTGCCACGACGTTCAAAGGATCAACCGGCGTTACCGCGATCGAGTCAGCAAAGCACGCGCTGCTCATTATTGCGAATCCGGCAATGATTATGGCTAATCTGCGCATAAATTGACCCCCACCCACTCTCTTCCAACCTCAGTCTAGCAGTCAGAAAATGCCTGTCAAGGATGAGAATTATTGCAACATGGGCACTTTGTTGCACTATTTTTCCGTTCTAAGTCTATGATTTGCGGTGCTTTCACAATGTTACCTCCTGGCAGTTTATCTCTGGCAGGCTCGCCTCTTCGCTGATACCCTCCCGTGGTAGCCTAATATATTGGCTGAGACCAAAAGGGATCCAGCGATCCCGGTCGCACACCCTGGATGCCGAGCGATTGCACACCAAGGAAATTGCCTGTAGCAGCGTCTCCCAAAGACGCGTCAGCGCCTCTAGCAGAGCCCTCGGAACCACAACTTTCCGTCCCGGAAGGGGTTAAACAAGATGTGAGCAGCGTGGCGATAGATCGTGGATTATTGGCGATCCCCCGTCCAGCACCGCGTTCTGGGACTGACAGTACGCGAGCCGGTACGGTCACTGGCTTAACCGATGCGGACGTAATGCTGCGGGTGAAGGCGGGCGATGACTCCGCGTTCGAGTACCTGATCCAAAAGTATCGCAGGGCTATGGTCAGCTTCATGTTCCGCATGGCACACAATTCGGCTGCGGCTGAAGATCTGGCGCAAGAAGTCTTTCTGCGGGTGTACCGTTCGCGGCAGAATTACGAGGCCAGCGCGAAATTCACCACCTGGCTTTATCGCATTGCCACGAACCTCGCGGTGAATCATGCGCGCGACACGCGCCACGAACGCGCAGAAAATGTGGTGAGCCTGGACGAAAAAGACGAAGACACCGGTCAGAGTCTCGATCTTCCCGATAAGTCCCAGACCGCGGAAGAAATGATTGTGCAGCGGGAACGGATGTCAGCTATCCGGCAACGCGTCCAGGAATTGCCTGAGCGCCAGAGGATTGCGGTCCTGATGCACAAGTACCAGCAAATGGATTACAAACAGATTTCGGAAGTTTTGAAGTTGAGCGAGTCAGCCACCAAGTCTCTTCTGTTCCGTGCATATGAAACTTTGCGCGTGCAGTTGAAGGAATTTGTATGAAGGATGTAACTATGAAATGCAACGAGATTCACGAATTGATGCCGGACCTGGCCTCCGGACTGAGTACGGTAACGCCCCAAATGGATGAACACTTTCGGGCATGCTCCGAATGTTCGCAGACGCTCGCGGATTTTCGTCAGACCATGTTGCTGCTTGACGAATGGCAGGCTCCGGAGCCTTCGCCATATTTTGATACCCGGTTGCATGCGCGATTGCGCGAGGAAACAGCGAAGCAGCCGGTTGGATTATTCGCTTCTCTGGGCGCGTCCTCGATCCGTACTTCCTGGTTCCGCAAACCTGCACTTGCGTTTTCCCTCGCTGCAATTCTCGTAGTGGGTATTACTTTGTTCCGGGGGGACGGCTACCGCTACAGGGAAACTAATTCGATGGCGGCTGTTCCCGGTAGCGCGGTAGGTGACCTACAGGCGTTGGATAAAAATCACGATCTCTATTCGGACTTCGACGTTCTCGACGATTTGGAAGTTCAGCAAAACGTGACGGCGAATCCGTAGTAGGGACGCAAGAGACGCGGCCTGAAACGTCTTACTGGGAAATTACGCTTTCGAGCGCTGGCAAAAAATTGGCGATTGTCTGGGGAGACAGGTGCTTGGATTTAATTCCATCGCGGCGCGGGCTCTAGTTGCGGCTGTAGCTATTGCGGCTTGCACGACTACGGGTTTCGCGAGTGGGCAACATGAACAATCGCGCCAGGCCGTTCCCCGTCCGCCGACCGCTCGTTCATCATCGCAAGCGCCGGCTCGTCCTCCCCAAGGCCGCGCGGAAAATCGCCAGCCACCCATGCAAGGACATCATTCCGGCCAATGGCTGCGCCAGTACGGGAGCGTTCCATCCGACCAACAGAGGCGGGCATTACAAAGCGATCCGCAGTTTCGAAGATTGCCTCCGCAAAGACAGCAACAATTGCAGAGGCGATTGCAGGACTTCAGCAGGCGTCCGCCGGAACAGCAGCAAAGAATTTTGAACCGTATGGAAACGTGGGAGCACCTCACCCGGCAGCAGCAACAGACTGCGCGGCAAATGCACTCTCAGTTCCAGCAACTTCCGCCCGAACGGCAGCAGGCTGTGAAGAATGCAATTCAGGCGCTTCGTGCGATGCCTCCCGACGCGCGGCAGCGGGCAATTCAATCAGGCCGGTTTAGTCAATATTCGCCCCAGGAGCGCGACCTCTTGAACGGAGCTTCCCAGCTTCCTCTGGCGCCGACAGCACCGCCGCAGAACAATGTGCCCCGGCCGCCGCGACCATGAGCGCGGGAAGAGACAATTCCTGTAACGATGAAACTGACGATCAAGCGGTCGCACCTGCCGCCGCGCATGTTCTGAGCGGCGCACCGGCTCTCTATCTGGTTGGAACTCCGATTGGAAATCTGGAGGACATCACTCTGCGTGCTTTGCGGGTGCTGAG
>PNAR01000110.1 GCA_003169715.1 Acidobacteriaceae bacterium
GCCTTCTCTCTTATCGAGGGGCACCCGGCAGGGCGTGCTCGATCCGACGAAAGTCGTTCGCACCGCGCTGCAAAATGCTGGATCCATCGCTGCATTATGCGCACCCCAGATGCTCACCACCGAAGCGTTAGTTTCGGAAATCCCAGAAGAGAAGAAGGGTGCTCCAACGGGCGGTGGACACGGTGGCGGCGGTATGGAAGGCATGTACTGAGTTAGCTTCTAGCTACTAGCTTCTAGCTTGGGTCAAAAGCCCTGCTCTTCGGAGTGGGGCCTTTTTTTTGGATTATGCGCTTTGGATTGTGTGGCATGGCGGCCTCGCCCGCGAACGATCGGCAATGGTCACGTAGGAACACACGCCCTCGGATATTCGGGTTTAATGCTTGCCATTATGAATGCCTCCCATTAAACTTTATTAGTGATCAAGACTTTCGCCGACCGGAGCACGAAAGAGTTCTGGGACACCGGCAAAAATCAAAGGATGCCTCCGGCGAATCTGCGGAAAGCCGCAAAGAAGAAGCTGGCAATGCTGAACGCGGCGGCAAAGTTAGAGGATTTGAGAATCCCTCCTGGAAACAGGCTGGAAGAATTGCGACACGACAGAAAAGGACAGCACAGTATTGCCATCAACGACCAATATCGCGTGTGTTTCGTCTGGCGGGATAGCGACGCCTACGACGTTGAGATAACGGACTACCATTAATTCTGAGTATGGAGACAATTATGAGTATCAAGAACGACAGCCATGGAGGATGGGCAGTCCATCCGGGAGAAATCCTTCGCGAGGAGTTTCTAGAAGCGATGGGTATTTCCGCTTACAGGCTGGCGGTGGATTTGCATGTCTCTCCTCCCACCATCAACGACATCGTTCGGGAGAAGCGTGGCATCACTCCCGAGATGGCCGCCCGCCTCGCCAAATATTTCGGAACCTCCGAGCAGTTCTGGCTGAATTTGCAGGACGCGTTCTCCGTTCACCGGGTGAAGGCGAAGTATTCCAAAGAGCTTAAGGCGATTAAGCCTCTGGCGGCGCTGGCGCCCCGTTAGCTTCCACGGTCGTCGCTTTGAAGACGCTTCTGGCTTCTGACTGCTGGCTTGGACCATGTGGGGCGGACACCCCTGTCCGTCCAGCCCCCTCGCAAGAGCGGGGCTTTTGGAGCGGGGCTTTACTTTTCACAACATCTTGACCGAGTTAGGGACCCAAACCAAAGATGGCTTGAGCGGGGGAACCCGTCCGCGAAGAAAGGTGATTCATCCGATTTACTAAGGATGATTTTGTTGCACCTTCTCCTCCTCCTCATTCACTGGAGTGTTCGCCACGGCAGTCGCCGATGACGCAGACGCGTTCGAAGCGGAGGTCGGCTCGAGATTTCGGCTGGGCAGACGGGATACGCGGCATTCAGCGTTAGCGAATCGAACGTCGCAGCAATCACGAAATACATTTCCGGCCAGGAAGACCACCACAAGAAACATTCATTTCAGGATGAATCCGTCGCGTTTCTTAAAAAGAACAATGTCGCATACGACGAGAAATATATCTGGGATTAGCTTTCTTTCGCCCCGGTCGGGGCTAGTAGACGGTTTCATTCCTACCCACGGCTTCGCCGTGGGCTGCGTTCTTGCGCCGCTACGCGGCTTTTTTCGCTAGTGGCGTTCCACTTTCAAAATCGAAATTCGGTTGCGACACAGGCTCATCTGTCCCTACGTGGGTGTTGCTAATGGTGCAAGAATCTGCCGATTCCTATTCGCATTTGCACGGTGTTAAGCCCGGGATTCGGAACCGCGAGCCCTGCGTTTGAAATGTGCAGATAACGAAGTTCCAGACTCAAGTTATATTTTTCGCCTAGCAAATGCGTGCCCAAGGCGGCCGAAGGTGTGAAGTTCACCGAGTTTGTGCCAGCAGGAACGTCGTTGTTGCTGAACAACACCCCACCGCTCAATTCAAAATAGGGGACGAATCGGCCGCGGGTCGCGAAATCCCATTTCAAATTCAGCGGATTAAATCCCGCGCCATAAGCTGTGCCAGCAGGCTCAAACTTGTTAGCCCCCTGAAAAACCATAAACAGCGGGATCACATCCACAGCGTATTCAAAACGGCCGTTCAGAAAACCAGGACCATGCGGGCGGGTCAATATCCATCCATATCGGCCGCCTACATTCCAAACGCTTGTGTGAGCCGTACCTCCGGGAACGGAATGTCCTGCTCCGGTCCACATTTCGATTTCATGTCCGCCATCTTCAGGACGTGACTGTCCTATCGCGAGCGAAGGCAGAAATAGACTCAGAATAATAACAATTCGCATCACATTTTCGATTTTAGATTCGCGGCAATCGCGAAAGCCCGAGATCTCCACAATGAATCTCTACAGCCCCAACCCGCCATCCACCGTCAAAATCTGCCCTGTTATAAAACTGGGCGCTGATGCAAAGAATAAAACAGCCGCGGCGACATCTTCCGCAGTGCCATTGCGTTTCATAGGAGTTTGTTTGGCGGTTCCCTTCATGAACGCGGACGCTGATTTTTCGCCAAGATCAATCATTCCTGGGGCGACACAATTGACAGAGACTTCTGGCGCCAAAGCCTTCGCCATCACCTGCGTAAGCATATGAAGGGCGGCTTTGGATGAACAGTAGTGAGCATGAGTCGCCCAGGGGCGTATCCCTCCTAGTGAACCCAAATTAATGATCTTGCCACGCCGCTCTCGAAGAAGTTTCAGACTCGCTTGGGACATGAGAAACGGCCCGCGGGTGTTTGCGGCAAACATGCCATCCCATTGTTTCAGCGTAAGCTTTTCGAATTCGACAGTTTCGTATTTAGCCGCGTTGTTTACCAGGATGTCCAGGCCGCCAAACTCTTTCTTGATTTCGCGAACCGCGCCAGCCACGCTCTTCGGATCAGTAACATCGCAACGCAATGCGATTGCGCGCACTCCAAAACCGCCAAGGTCAACCACAGTGGACTGCGCCTCGCGCCCGGATGTGAGGAATGTAATAGCCACGTCAGCGCCTGCGCCTGCCATCGCCAGCGCCGCGGCGCGTCCGAGGCGGCGAGCAGCGCCCGTGATCAGAACGGACCTCCCTAATAGAGGCTTATCGTTATCTTTATCTTTAGATTGCGCCAGATTGCACCTTTTTTGTGGACATTGATGTTGGGATTGTAACTTCTTTGGCGGACTATCACTGGGGATAGCGCCGAAGGCTTCAAACTAATTTACCCGAGGCAAGGTCTCTAACTAATTCGAAGTCCGCTTCCAGGAAGTCGAATGATGGCAGCTCCGAACGCTCTGCCCAGCGCATGTCGCGAAAGATTTTATTCTCGAGTTGACCCTGGTATTCATTCACCACGAAGAAACGCAACTCTACCGAGCTTCCATTTTTATATTGATGGCGTATTCGCGCGACTTCGTCTCCAACGCTGGCTTCAATTCCAAGTTCCTCGTCCAATTCGCGCCGCAGTGCATCTCGCGGCTGCTCGCCTTCTTCGATTTTTCCGCCGGGAAACTCCCACTTTAATGGCATGGTTTGATGGCGCGTCCGCTGGCAAACCAATATCTTTCCGTCCTTGAAGATCAATGCCGCGACTACCCGCTTCACAGGCCCACCCGTTTGATGATCCGATGGTTTTGGTCCGCTCCGACATCGTTATAACTTTTTTCGGATTGATATGCGCGATGAGGGATCAACATGACGGAATATTGCTTTGCGATTTGGCTTTGATGCATCGTAGACCGGGGTTGTGGAAAAAGCTCGGGATGAATGGCGAACGCCCAGGCGCGCAAACCCTGAGTTAAAGTAGGCGCCGGAGTGTTCAGGAATTCATCCCGTATGCAATAAATCCTGCTGTTTTGAGCGGCATTCATCTCGGCCCATCCAACCGTGGCGCTGGGTTGCAAGGATACTATTTTTCCAGGAGCGTAGTCGCGAGCCATGCCAACTAACCTGTAAGGAATACTAATGACGAAAGCTGCTACTTCACCATCGAAACGGCTTCCGGAAAGTGAATGGTCCATCCGCGGGTTTGGGCAATTTTTTCCAAGTCCGGATTCGGGTTTATGGCATATGCGTTTCGCGCCAACTCCAGCATATCCACGTCCCACCGCGAATTCCCAAACACAGCATCGGGAACGCGCTTGATTACCTCGCGAATTGCCCGGGGTTTGCCAGGACCTGAGGGTACGCGCACGAGGCGATCCGTGATAGTTCCTTCATCAATTTGGACAGAGGCTGCCAAAATATTATCTTCTGAAATCCCAAAGTGCTTCACAGCGCTTCGGATGACCCACTCGTTCGTGGAGGAAACCGCCCAAACCTCGCAGCCTGATCGTTGAAGCCGGCTCACTAACTCAAGCATCTCGGGAAAAATTCGCCGGACGAAATTCGCCTCGAAAAACTCCGCGGCCAAACGGTGCAGATCCGCTTCCAACATTCCATTGTGCAGCGTCACCATTTCGCCACACATGTCGTCTTCGCTAACTTTGCCGACTTTGTATTCGGAATAACGGGCACGCGCCCGTTGAGCAAGCTCGTCCGAAATGACGCTCCGCTTGATTTCCCAATCGAAAAAACCTTCTCCAGCATCGCCTTCCCAAAGAGTTCCGTCGCAATCAAACGCCGCGAGCTTAGGACGCGTACGCATGACCGCTTCGATAAATTCCTGGGCTTTGAGCGGCACAGATTTCGTCACTTTCCCGGCAGCTCCCCATTCAAGAGCCTGCCCAAATCCTTGCCCTGTACCCGCAGGCCTACATAGAACTGCCCAAATAGCGCGTAGACGGCGCTCACCGGGTCAAACCGCATTTCATAAATCAACTTCTTAAAGACCATTGGGTCATCGGCAAAAAGGTCCACGCCCCACTCCCAATCATCGAATCCGATCGAGCCTGTGATGATCTGTTTCACCTCGCCGGCATAGCGCCGGCCGACGAGACCGTGGTCGGACATCTGGCGCGCTCTCTCTTCGATGGGAAGTGAATACCAATTCTGCTGCTCGCCACGCCGTCGGTCCATGGGATAAAAGCAGACATAGCGGTGCTTTGGCATATCCGGAAACAACCTCGATCTCATCGCTTCCCTCTGGCGTTCGAGGGTTTCATGGATGTGCTGCTTCCATTCTTCGGAATGTGTCTCGATCCCTCGTTCGGCGAGTTCCTTGTAAATCTTGATCGTGGATTCGTAGAGTCCTAATTCAATAACGGACAAGTAAGAGGTTGTCGGCTCGAGAAAGTCGCTCAGGCGCAATTGGGCCAATTGCAATTCCGTTTGATTCAACTCCTCAAACGATTGGCGAAAATGCACCAGCATTAAATCGCCCTTGTGCCCCAGTAGCGAAAACGTGCCTGACTGTCCTGAAGAATTCTGTTCGGCTTTGCGGAGCCATTCACCGGCCTCGCAAACGATCTCCGCTTTTTTCCCATCGTCCAATTGCCGCCAAAGGGACCAGCGGACACGCATCATCTGGTGCAGAACGCTATAACCCTCAATGGTTAAGGGAACGGCAGGAATTTCTGCCGCGGAATTTTGTGGAGGCATAATTCGACCTGCTGACATGGATGGCCTTTGGGACGAGAAGTTCTGATTATAGATGTACCCGAGGGTTGGCGCTCCTGGACGGTGAAGCGATCGGGAAACAAAAAACCCCGTGTTATGGCGGGGTTCTTCTTCAAGTCGGTTCAAGTCGGTTTGATCAAGCATAGAAGATGAGGGACACTAACTCGCCCGTGGCATCGGTTTGTCGGACTTCTGCCAATCGGCGCTCGCTTCACCCGTCGAAGCCACATCTTGCGCACTGGTTCGCTCGAGAATTTCTTTCGCCTTCTTCGTCCAATTCGAATCGTCGCAATGGACGGAAAGCAAAATCCCGCCAGCCTTGATGCGCCCTTCGTAGCGCTTTGCTTCGTACTCCGGAATGCCCATCCCTATCAGAGCCCCAGTAATGCCCCCGACTGCGCCGCCCACTCCCACGCCGGCAAGAGCAGCAACGATTGGTCCCGCAGCGATTAGCGGTCCGATCCCCGGTATGGCTAATGCTCCGATTCCAGCCAGCCAACCTAATGTGCCACCGATTACCGCGCCCGAGGCAACTCCTGTGGTGGTGCCCTCCGGCGCTTTGGTATTTTTTTCAACTGCAAAATCTTTTGTCCCCTTATTTTCAGGAAACAAGACAGAGACGTCCGTATTGCGAAAGCCTTCCGCGCGGAGCGCGTCCACCGCGTATTCGACATCCGCTTGCGTCTGATAAATTCCGAATGCTGCTGTATTTTTCCCCGCCATGTTGAAACTCCTTTATGTGATGTTCGTTTTAAAACGTCCCGGCTCTTTGGCCTGCCGCCATGTTATGACTTGAACTCCCTTGGATGGCATGCTCGTCGCAGAGGTGGCTTGCGGATTTCGCTAAGCGGCTCGTCCTTGACTTCCCTTCTGCTACGCCAACATAATCAGAAGTTCTATTTGTCTTTTGACCGACTGGGGAACCTTCTGGGAGACGCGACCGGCAAGACAGTGGCGCAACACGACAAATCGGATTTTCCCGACGCGACGAAAAAAATGATGAAGCAATCCCCATCAGGCCGGGTGCTGTCCATCGCGATGTTGCTGCTTGGCCTTGGCGGAGCTTCTTATAGCGCCTTTGAACGGATATACGCTCCCAGTGCGAGCTCTTTGAAGTACGAGGTCCTATTTGTGATGTGGCTGGTACTTGGAATTGGCTGGGGATCGCGTCTGCTTCCCAACGGACCGGGCGAGAGTCGGAAAACTCCGAAGAAAGATCGGTCTGATACTTCGAAAACTCACGAATAATGTCCTCGGGATCAATGCTACGCCTAGAGTGGACACCCCTTGGAATTTGAGCTAAAGCCGCTGGCAGAGGAGTGGTAACCAGCGGTAACCATGACTACCGTGCGGCCTGACGTAATCTTGGGGAAAATAATTTATAGGGTAACCTTAGATTGTGCATTACAATTGCGCCCTATTTCTCATCAAAGTGTAAGGAAGGCTGAAACCACTTCGTGAAGCGTATAAATCACTGGCCGATCACGCTATCTGTTCTCGTTGCCGTTGCGGCATGCGGCCAGGCGTTCGGTTTGCATCGTTACATTGCTCCGCACCATCACCGCGCGCATCATTACACGTCGCATCATTCCCGGATTCGTCGAATGTTGTGGAATCCTCTGTTCCGGCCGTCGCACGATTCATTAATCCGGCAAAACGAGGAAATTGACCGGCTCGATCTGCCGCGAATTCAGGATGACCAGGAACTCGAAGAACTTATATCCACCGAAGAATTGGTTCCGATCATTCCCAGCCAGACGCTCCGAATTGATCCGAGACTCGACGCTGACCGGCGCTATTGTCGTCCCTGGACCCGCGATTTTTTGGAAGATCTGAGCGCGGATTATTACAAAGAATTCCACGGCCAGATTCAGGTCAATTCAGCGGTTCGCACCGTGCTCGTGCAGAAAAAACTTCGCCGTCACAATCGCAATGCCGCCCCCGAAACTGGAGAGACGGCATCTTCCCATTTGGCCGGGATAACGGTTGATATTCAGCGCCGGGGTATGAGCCGCCAGCAAATTAAATGGATGGAGCAGTACATGCTCCCACTCAAGGATCTGGGGTTGGTTGAACCAGAAGAAGAGCGCCATCAATGGGTTTTTCACGTGATGGTTTCTGAGCGGTATACTGACTTCCGCGACTCGAAGATGCTGGCGGGACAAAAGAACTCAGAAGCTGAAAATTCCCTGGGCGGACGAATTCCCGACGGCATTCCGGAAGAATAAAGCATTCCTCGCTCGAATCCCCTAGCCCTTGGTCCTGCATGATCATTCTTATGGCTGGCTTGCCCGCGTCTGGCAAGAGCACCCTTTGCCGGGAATTGGCGTTACGACTCGATGGAACCGTCCTGGATAAAGACAAAATTAGGGCAGCCCTCTTTTCTCCATCCGAGATTGAATATTCCACTGAACAAGATGATTTCTGCGTGAAGATACTTCTAGAGGCGGCAAGCTACATCCTTCGAAGAAATCCGTCCCGATTTGTTTTTGTGGATGGACGGCCATTTTCGCGAGCCTATCAAATTGAGCAAGTGCTGGAAGTTGCGACCGACCTGAAGCAAGAGTGGCGGATTCTGGAGTGCAGATGTTCCGACGAAACGGCGCGGAAGCGGCTCTCCGAGCAGGGCACGTCGGGTGAGCATCCGGCAGCCAATCGCGATTACGAGCTGTATGTGAGGGTGAAGAGTCTATTTGAAGAGATTCGCATGACAAAAGTTGTTATTGATACTGATCGGCCAGTAGATGTGTGTGTGCAGCGCAGCCTGAAGGCTCTCACCTGAAGCGCCTTGGAATCACATGCGGCCAAACAATCCCCGCGTGGTTAGGGCATGTGACCGCTCCGGACACGAATACACATAGCGGCCTTAGCATTTCGATTTGAATGTCGTAGAATTGTTCGTTCGGGAGGCGTCCTAAGAATGCGCACGAAATTATGGCTCTGTGCTTTTGTCGTGGTGTTTTCTGCGTTTTGCTGGTCACAAACTGCGGCTTCAAAACCGAAGTCCCTGAAGAAGCCAGTCATCCATCCCGTGTCCCAACCAACAGCTGTAATTGATACTACCGCCGGGAAGTTAACATGCACGCTGTTTCCGGACAAGGCACCGATTGGCGTGGCAAACTTTATCGGCCTTGCAAAAGGCACGAAGGATTGGACCGACCCGGTCACCGGCAAGAAGAAACACGCTGTGCCGCTATACGACGGCACGATTTTTCATCGCGTGATTCCGGACTTCATGGTTCAGGGGGGCGATCCAAAGGGCGACGGCACAGGCGATCCAGGATACAAGTTCAAGAACGAAGTTTCTCCCGACCTACTTTTCGACCAGCCGGGGCGTCTTGCCTATGCCAATGCCGGACCTGACACAAACGGTTCTCAGTTCTTCATCACGGAAGTTCCATATCCGAGCCTCAATGGCGGATACACAATATTTGGCCAATGCGACGATGCCAGCGTAGCTTTGGTCAAACAAATTACGCGCATGGCTCGCGATTCCAATGATCGTCCGTATCAACCGGTAAAGATCAATCACATTATGATTGGAAACAGCGCGGTCGCGCATAAGCCTTCGGCAGCAAAGCCGATCGCGAAAAAAGCATCAGCTTCGCCCAAAACAAATTCGCAATAAGACGGCATTTTGAAAGGACTCAATGACTCGCCAGCCTGGAACCTACGCTGTTTTTGACACCTCGGAAGGCAAGATCGTTTGCCGCCTGTTTGAGAAGGAAGCTCCGAAGACAGTTGCCAATTTTATTGATCTTGCCGAGGGAAAACGTGAATGGACTCATCCCACCACGCGCAAAAAAAACCAAGATCGTTTATATGACGGGACGATTTTCCACCGAGTCATTCCAGAATTCATGATTCAGGGCGGAGACCCCGCTGGCACCGGCTTTGGCGGCCCTGGGTATCAATTTGAAGACGAAACCAAAGGCTCCCCTCATCGCTTCGACAAGTCTGGCAAACTCGCCATGGCCAACGCAGGCCCGAACACCAATGGCTCACAATTCTTTATTACCCTCGCTCCAACGGAATGGCTCACCGGCAAACACACAATTTTTGGAGAAGTGGTGGAAGGGCAGAGCGTAGCGGAGAAGGTTGTCGGCATCCCGCGAAACAAGCAGGATAAGCCGATGAAGGATGTGACGGTGAAATCAGTGACGATTGAAAGAGTCTAATTATTCTTCAGTGACTGTAAAAGTTTCATCGCCGGGTTTCCTCCCAATCACTTTCCCTACCAATGGGGCCCGCTATGTCTCCGATGATTCGACCAGTCCCAGCCATGCATCCCAACCCCTGCGAGGATGCTGAGACAATTGCAGCGACTAATCCCCGGATGGTGTATTCGCTGCCTTCGATGTGCACTCCAAAGCCAAGTTCCCTTAGGGAACCGGAAGTAATAGGGCCGATGGAGGCGAAGCGTATATTGTCAAATTCTCGGAAAAGTGTTTTTTTGGACGGACCGTGTTTGCTTTGGGGATTTAGCAGAGCCACAAAATTCTTGACTGTCGAGGAACTGGTAAAAGTGATCACGTGCGGCCGACCCTTGCTCTTGAGGACGGCATTCAATCGGCTTCGCCCAGACCTAGGAATGACGGTTTCATAGGCCTCGATGACGTCAACATGGGCTCCTGCCTTACGTAATTCTTCCGGGATCACATCGCGCGCTATCTTGGCGCGGGTCAGCAGAACCCGCTTGCCTTTCACGCGTCCTCGAAGACTCTCCACTACCGACTCGGCAATATATCGTTTGGGCACTACATCAACCTTGAATCCACGCTCCTCAATGGCCCTCTTCGTCGCTGGGCCAATAGCAGCGATTTTCAGGTGCATTGGTCTTTGGCCATCGAGACCCAGTTTTTTCAGACGGTCCCAGACAGCCTCAACGCCGTTAACGCTTGTGAGGATCATCCAATCATATGAATGCAATTGTCGCAGCGCTCCGTCAAGAGGTTTGTATGACTTCGGTTTGCGAATTTCTATGAATGGGATTTCGATCACTTCCGCACCGGCGTCGCGCAGCGCCGAAGAGAGCGCGCTGGCTTGGTGACGTGTGCGTCCAACCAAAATGCGGACCCCTGAGAGTAGTCGCTCTTTTGATTTAGGTTTCATCGCGGGTGAGAAGCAGATTCCTCGCTCATTGTATCCGCAGCTTGCCGATTGGAGGGCTTGGAATGACAAGGGTGTCATTTTATCCCGCGCCTTACGGTTGTTGCGGCATCGGATTACTCTTGCCGTACACTTCTTCCAGAATGGCGTTCGCTCCGTCTTTCAGCAACGATTCTCCGACCGCCTCGCCCAGTTGAATGGAATCGATACCTTCTCGAGACTCACGCAGAACTTTCGTGCCGTCGGGATGCGCTACTACTGCGGTCAGACAGATGAGCTGATTGCGTATCTCGGCGAAAGCGCCTATGGGAACCTGGCAGCCTCCTCCGAGCTTACTCAATAATGCTCTTTCGCAGCTTGTAGTCGCCCGCGCCGATAGATTATCCAGGAACGCAAGGTGCCCGGCGGTTGCGGCATCCCCGAAGCGGATCTCAATGGCCAATGCCCCCTGGCCAGCGGCAGGACACATAACTTCCGGAGAGACGATTTCTTTCACGAGTGTCAATTTTCCTAACCGATTCAGGCCGGCGGCGGCAAGAATAATGGCGTCATACTCATTTTCTTCCAGCTTTCGCAAACGCGTATCAACGTTTCCGCGCAGCGGCTGGATATCGAGATCGGGGCGAATGGCCTTTAGCTGTGCCTGACGGCGCAGGCTGCTGGTTCCTATCCGGGCCTTCTGCGGAAGTTGATCAATGAAGTTGAAATGGACCGAGCAAAAGGCATCGCGCGAATCCTCGCGTTCAGGAATCGCCGCGATTTCGAACTCAGGTGAGAGTTGCGTGGGAAGATCCTTCAAACTGTGGACAGCGAGGTCCACGCGATTTTCGGTGAGCGCATCTTCGATCTCTTTGGTGAACATCCCTTTGGTTCCCACTTTGGCCAATGCGACATCCGTGATCTTGTCACCAGTGGTTTTTATAATTTCAATTTCTATCTGGTGACCGCGTTCCCGCAGAAGTTCAGCAACGTGGTTCGCCTGCCAAAGGGCGAGTTGAGAACCGCGAGTTCCAATGCGCAGGCGCGCCATTAATTTTCCGGTTCTTCGGGAGAATCTGGGTCCTCAATGACGGTCTGAGTTGCATCCTCTTCGGCCTGTTTTTTTTGCCCGGTCAGGTTAAAAATGCGGCGGACAACATCAATCACTGTTGTGGCTTCGGCGTTTCTCGCAGCCGATTTCAAGGTCGTGATTGGCGTGTGCATGATTTTGTTCACGATTCCGTGCGTCAACGCCTCAATAGCAAGTTCCTGCTCGGCTGAAAGTGTACCAAGCCGTCCCCTGACGCGGCTGATTTCCGCCTGGCGAATGCTTTCCAACTGATCTTGCAGAGAGAGGATCATCGGCACGACGGTGAGCGTCTGCAAATGATCATGGAAGCGATCCACTTCGACATTTATGATTTGCTCGGCGCGATCGGCTTCCTGCTTGCGGTCGGCAAGGTGAGAGGTTGCAGCTTGCTGCAAATCGTCAATGTCGTAAACGAAAATACCGTCCATCTTATTCATTTCTGGATCAACATCGCGAGGAACCGCGATATCAATAAAAAACATGGGCCGGTTTTTTCGGCGACTAAGAAAAAGCTCTCCGTGCTCCCGGCGAAAAATTGCGTGTGGGGCGCCCGTAGAGGTGATTACGATGTCAGCACGGTCGCAAGTATCGTAGAGCTGTTCGAAGAGGATAGCTTCCCCATGAAACTTCTCCGCCAAAACAACGGCGCGCTCGTGAGTGCGATTAGCCACGAAGATTGACTCAGCGCCATGCGCCAGGAGATGACGGGCGGCCAGTTCGCTCATCTTGCCAGCGCCGACCAGGTAAACATGTTTGCCGTTCAGCGATCCAAAAATCTTTTTTGCAAGTTCGACGGCGACGGAAGCTACCGACACTGCGGATGCGCCGATGCTGGTTTCAGTTCGGACTCGCTTGGCTACAGCGAAAGCCCGGGTGAGTAAATGATCCAAATGTGAATGAACCGCGCCCGCAGCTCTAGCGGTGGCATAGGCCTCTTTTACCTGGCCAAGAATCTGAGGTTCGCCGACGACCATTGAATCGAGGCTGGCAGTTACCCGGAATAAATGGCGGATAGCTTCGCGTTCGCTGAACTCGTAAAGATGAGATTCGTATGTGGAAGGTTCCACGCGAAAGTAGTCGCGCATGAATCCGCGCAAATCCGCGCTTCCATTTCTTGTTTTTGCCAGTACCTCTACTCGATTGCAGGTACAAAGGATCAGGCCTTCGTCCACCCCAGCATGTTCCACCAGACGCTTCAGGGCATCGGGCAGGCTCGCAATAGGGATGTCCAGACGCTCGCGGATTTCCACGGGAGCGGTTTTGTGATTCACCCCGATGAGCTGAAAGTTCACGATTGCACAACCTTATGAATCGCGCTGAAATAATTTGCCGACCACGCGATCAATGCGGCCACGAAGGCTCCCGTGGCAAGATATGCGGCGCGGCGCCCGCGCCATCCCGCATTCCAACGGGTGAAAAGCATGACCATATAAACCGCCCACATCAGCGTGGAGAGCAAAATCTTTGGATCGAGAAAGTCGAGGTGGCCAAATGTAGCTTGCGCCACGACCATCCCCGCAATCAGTCCCAGAGTCATGAAGGGAAAACCGAACAGTAGCGAGCGGTATCCGATTTCGTCAATCTGCTGCAATGCGGGCAAACGCGACATCACTCCGCGCAAATTCTTAGACTTCAGCCTACGCTCCTGAATTAAATACAAGACGCTGGCCGTGAAGCTTAAAAATAAAGCTGCGTACCCGGCGAAAATCAGAGCGATATGCGCGATCAGCCAGCCCCCCAGCACCGGAGATGTAAATAAAAACGGCTGCTGATGTGTGGCGGCAGCAAAGGTGAGGACGAAGACCAGCGGAAAAATAACAATGCCGGGCGAGGTCGTGCCATAAACGAAGTACACAATCATGAAAGCCGCCATGACCAACAATGCCAGCAGCGATTCGGCGTTGTGCACGGATGTGAGCGCGAGCGGTCCAGAAGGTATAACGGCCTCGGCGAGAGAGACGAAGTGAAAAACCATGCCGACGCTCATGGCTGGCAAGGCGATTCGGTGAAGTCCGCTCTGGCGGATCAGCGCGAGCAGTGCAGACAGCAGTCCGAGGGCGTAAAAGCC
>PNAR01000358.1 GCA_003169715.1 Acidobacteriaceae bacterium
GCCGCGATCCGGCACGCGCAGGAAACAAGCGTTGTAGCACATGCGATCCTGATCGGGGTCGATCTGGGTCCCAATCTGTCGGTGACGGGTTCGCTCGCGACAATTCTCTGGCTCATCGCCCTTCGTCGAGAGAAGGTTGAAATCACCGCCTGGGAATTCTTCAAGGTCGGCGTCATCGCCATGCCGCTAACGTTGATCGCCAGCTTGCTTGTGTTGTGGCATTGACCGTTCGGCAATCCAAGATCGCACAATTCCTAAATTCCGAACTTCCATCGGTATAATCTCTTCGATGCCATTCGCCAGTGCTGACGAACAACTTGCCTATATCAAGAAGGGCTCCGCGGAAATCATCCGCGAGTCCGAGCTTCGCGCCAAGCTTGAAAAGTCAAAAACCACGAACACTCCGCTGCGCGTCAAAGCGGGCTTCGACCCCACAGCGCCCGACCTTCATCTTGGGCACACCGTCCTGTTGCGTAAGCTGAAACATTTTCAGGACCTTGGCCACACCGTCACATTCCTGATTGGCGATTTTACTGCGATGATCGGCGACCCCAGTGGACGATCAGCCACCCGTCCGCAGCTAAGTTCCGAAGACATTATGCGGAACGCCAAGACCTACATGGCGCAGGTTTACAAAATTCTGAATCGCGTCACCACCCAGACTCGCTTCAACAGCGAATGGATGGACAAGATGAAGGGAGAAGACTGGGTCCGCCTGGCCGCGAGATTTACCGTTTCGCAGATGCTCGAACGCGAAGAATTCCACAAGCGATTTCAAGACGAAAAGCCAATCGCGCTGCACGAACTCCTTTATCCGCTGGTACAGGGATACGACTCCGTCGCGCTCAAGGCCGACGTTGAACTGGGCGGTACCGATCAAAAGTTTAATCTCCTTGTAGGACGCGAGCTCCAGCGCAGTTTCGGTCAGGATTCGCAAGTAGTCCTCACGATGCCGATTCTCGAGGGTCTCGACGGCGTTCAAAAAATGTCGAAGTCCTTCGGCAACGCAATCGGCATTCAGGAACCGCCGCTCGAAATGTACGGGAAAATAATGTCCATCTCAGACGAAATGATGTGGAGATATTACGAATTGTTAACTGATGTGCAGTTGTCGGAAATCGACAAAATGAAGCGTGAGTCGCATCCGATGGACGCGAAGAAAGACCTCGCGCGCCGGATCGTGACCGACTTCCACTCGCCAGAAGCGGCAACGAAGGCCGGAGAAGACTGGGCAAAGCAATTTCAGAAACAGGAGATCCCAGAAGCCATCGACGAAGTGGCTATTAGCAGCGCAAGAGTACGACTTGCGGATGCATTGCCGAATGCCGGGGAAGGAGGTACGGCTCAGATTATTGCATCAGATAGTTGCGAGGAATTCGAGACTCTAAGGGTTGACAAATTGCTTAAAGAGGCGGGTCTCACGGCGTCCACCGCAGAAGCCGGCCGTAAGATCAAGGAAAAAGCTGTGAATATTAATGGTCAGGCCGTACTCGGATTGGTGATTTTGGCGTGCCCCAAAGAGCCCCTAACAATTCGCGTAGGCAAGAGGATTAAAAAAGTCGTGCTTACTATGCCCTAAATCTTAATTTACCTGTCATCCTGAGCAAAGCAATACGATTCGCTTGCGAATTGTATTACGCAGTCGAAGGACCCCTGCCTGCATGGAAATCTCCCTAGCCTTGCTGCTGGTACAGGTCCTCGAGTCCCGGTGTAAACTTCACTCTTACCTCTAGTCTAGGAGGCATCCTTGAGAGCATTTCTTTTTGGTTTGATTCTCGGTTTAATCGCGTTGCCTGTCGGCGTCTATTTCTACTTCGTCACCGGAAGCGCGCCTGTCGCCACCGCTGCGCAAGCCATGCCTTTCGAAAAAATGCTGGCTCACAAAGCGCTCGATGCCCGCGTCGCGAAAGAAATGCCGCATAGCGTTCCGGTTGCAGCGGACGAATCGGCATTCCGCGCCGGGGCTCAGGTGTATCGCGATAATTGCGCAGTGTGCCATAGTTTCTCGGATGGGAATCCCAGCGGCATCGCGAAGGGAATGTTTCCGCGTCCGCCGAAACTTCTTCAGGGCAGAGGCGTGACGGACGATGAACCCGGAGAGACTTATTGGAAGGTTGCAAACGGCATCCGCCTGACCGGCATGCCCGCCTTCAATCAATCGCTATCGGACCAGCAAATCTGGCAAGTCAGCCTCCTCCTGGCGAACGCGAATAAACTGCCGGACGCGCTAAAGTCACTACTCACTCAGCCCCAAACCTCGCCAGGGCTCGGAGGTATTGTTCCGTCGCAAGCCGCGTCTCCTCAGCCGAACACGCATTGACTTGCGTTCATGGCAATTTTACTCGCGGCGAATCCGCAGCGGAGTTTTACGCATCTTATTTTGAACGCTCGTTGTGCTTGGGCGAAGTGAGGTAGCTCGGAAGGTTCTACCGAACTGGAAAAATAATTACATGGACAAGAAAAAGGTCGAGTATTTCAAGAAGCGGCTGGAAACCAAGCAGGAAGATCTGCGCCGCATGGTGAGCCGCATTGAACAAGACGGACGAACCGTGGACGAAGACTCGGCCCAAGACGTTGCCGACCGCGCCGCCAGTTCTTATACCAAGGAATTTCTCTTCAACCAAAGCAACAATGATCGCCAACTTCTTCAAATGGTGGAAAGCGCCTTATCCCGGACGCGCGATGGCACCTTCGGAGAATGCATTTCCTGCGGCAAAGAAATCAATGCCAAGCGCCTGGAAGCCGTTCCATGGACGAGGCACTGCATAGAATGTCAGGAAAAGTTGGAACAGGGGCAGTTAGAAGAAGTGCCCAAGTAAAGTTTCCGGTTTCCAGTTTCAAGTCGCATTTCTAGAAACTCGAAACCTGAAACTGCTTTTACACCTGCCGCCAGATTTCCCGAAAATCAAAGAATCCCGCTTTGCCCGCCACCCATTCAGTTGCCTTAACCGCGCCCTCGGCGAATCCGCGGCGGGATTTCGCGTCGTGACAAAGGTAAATCGTGTCGTTCGGAGAATTCAAAACCACCTCGTGCATACCGACTACATCGCCTTCGCGGAAGGAAGTAATTTCCAGTTCTGCCTCCGAAGCCTCACAAACGATTCTTTGCAATTCCGCTGCCGTACCGGACGGCGCGTCCTTTTTGTGAACATGATGGCGTTCAAAAATCTGTCCGGAATATTGGTGCTTCAGGGCGGCCGCGGCGGTACGCGCCACGTCATAGAAGAGATTGACGCCAATCGAAAAGTTCGCGCCGTAAACGAACCCGGTTCCCGCCTCCATGACGAGCTGCCGGACTCGAGGCAAATCGTCACTCCACCCAGTCGTGCCCACGACCATATTAGTTTTTGTGCGTACACACGACTCGATGTTTTGCAGCACTGCCCCGGGAGTCGTGAAATCAATAACCGCGTCAATGGAACGAAGCGACGCCGGGGTCAGCGCTGCGGCGTTTTGATTCTCCCGCTCGCCCAAAGTGCTCACATCATGGCCGCAGTGGGAAGCGACTTCAGCCACCAACGATCCGGTTTTTCCGCGGCCTAATATGAGCAGCTTCATCAGTGCAAACTTTCTAGTCAAACACCGCCGGATCCAAATCGGAGAAAAACGCTTTGTGCAGCCGTTGAACAACTCCGGGCACCGCATCTTCTTCAATCACGAACGTCAAATTAATTTCCGACGCGCCCTGCGAAATCATTCGAATATTTACGTCGGACAATTCGCTGAATACTCGTCCGGCGATTCCGGGAACTTGCCGCAAGTTTTCTCCGACTAGGCAGACAATTGCTTTGCGGCCTTCGTACTTAACATCTGCAAGTTTAGCCAAATCGGCGGCCAGCGCGGGAATAGATTCGTTGGAGTCCACTGTCAAAGACACACTGACTTCGGATGTTGAAACCACATCCACCGGCACGCGATGCCGGTCGAAAGCCTCGAAAATTGCTCTCAGAAAACCGTGAGCAAGTAACATGCGGGGGGCAGTGACATCTACGATTGTGATGCCCTTTTTTACGGCGATAGCCTTGAAAACATTTTTGCATCGCGGAGTCCGCGCCGTAATCAGCGTGCCCTCGCATGCCGGATTTCGTGAATTGAGTACTTGCACCGGGATATTTTTCTGGATCGCAGGCAAGACGGTTGCGGGATGAAGCACCTTGGCGCCAAAGTATGCCAATTCGGCTGCCTCATCGAAGCTGATAACTTTGATCCGTCGCGCGTCGCCGCACAAATTTGGGTCGGTCGTCATCATGCCATCCACGTCGGTCCATATTTCGATTCTCTGTGCGCCCAAGCCTGATCCCACGATAGCCGCAGAAAAATCCGAACCGCCGCGCCCGATGGTGGTAGTGATGCCCGTCTTGGTCGCGCCTACAAAGCCGCCCATCACCGGAACTCGACCCGCATCAAGTAAAGGCTGAATCCTGACGCCAAGCTGCCGATTAATTTCATCCCACAATGGCGTGGCGCGAGTGAATGTATTATCCGTCACGATGCATTGGCGCGCATCCACGACTTCGGCATCAATGTGGTGTGCACAAAGTGCCGCACAGACAATTTTGCTGGAAAGAATCTCGCCAAATGAGGCGATGTGATCGGAAGTGCGCGGGGTAAGCTCGCCGACAGCGCTGATTCCGCGGATCAGTTCGTCGAGCGCTTCGAAATCCGCGCCGAGATCGCCGTGAAGCCCGCTGAACAATGCCGTCCCCAACAACTCCCCGGCAGTATTGTAATGGCGCTCGCGAAGGGAGCGGGAAATGTTCAGCGCCTCGTCACGCTCGCCGGCCCCTGCGGCTCTACCCAGCGTCAATAGTTGATCCGTGACCCGGGCCATCGCACTGACCACAACTACGGGTTTCAGTTGAAGCCGGTCTCCAACGATCTTGACGACACGCTTGATGGATTCGCCGTCACCAACGGATGTCCCGCCAAACTTCATGACGATCATTGCGGAGACTTTCTCAAAACAGTGTCAGCGGGATTAAAAACGCGGTCAACAGAATTCGATCAACTTTTGTCATCCTGAGCGCTAAGCAAAATTTGTCATCCTGAGCGCAACAAGTCTATTCGCTCGGCGAATAGACTTGTGAAGTCGAAGGACCCCTACACTTTTTTCGACGACGAATTGGCAGCTTTGAAGCATTTAGGAGGAGACGTCGAATGAACTGGGTCAAGGATCACCGGCCGCACGCGATCCAGCCAACATCAGTCCAGATAACCCTGCGCCTTGAGAAGTTCGGCGTTCAAAAGCGCAGCCCCGGCGGCGCCACGGATTGTGTTGTGGGACAAGACGGTGAATTTCCAATCAAGCACGCCGCAGGGTCGCAAGCGGCCAACGGTGGTGGTCATTCCTTTACCCGATTCAACATCGAAGCGCGGCTGTGGCCGGTCAGGCATCGCCAGGTATCGCACTGGCTCGGCGGG
>PNAR01000462.1 GCA_003169715.1 Acidobacteriaceae bacterium
GGTGCTCGCCGCGGAACATTCGTCGTCCCTGGTTCTTTTCTTCGATCGTCTGCGAGAGGCCGGTGTCGAGAAATTCTTCCATCCACATCCCTTGACCACACAGGAGGCCGTTGCACTGGCAAATTATTCAGGCCGCGACTTCTACTGCGTCATGCTTCAGGCCGCCGCCGTTATCGGCTATGGAATGCTTCGCGGATGGGATGAAGGCTACGCGGTTCCAAGTCTGGGAATAGCTATTGATCCGTCGGTAGAGAGCCGCGGCTATGGCCACATGATGATGAACTTTCTGCACGCTGCTGCCGGAGAGCGCGGCGCAACTCGTGTCCGCCTCAAAGTGGATCCGCAAAACCATCGGGCCATCGAGCTGTATCGTTCGCTCGGATACACGTTCCAGGAACAGCACGATCGACAACTTCTCGGTTCCCTGGCGTTAGCTTCCGCAGGCTCGTTGTCAGAAGATCTTAACCAGTGAAAATCGGCATTCTCGCCCACGATTTCCTCAACTGGAGCGGCGGGGTCGATTTTTTGTGGCTGGTCACCGATTCATTGCTCGCTTGCCCTCGCGCAGAAACAGCCGAGTTCCACCTAATCGTTCCCGATTCTGGGCCGCGGTTGGCCTGGCAGCGGGCGCGGAAATCCATTGGGAGCACACTTCAGGCCTCCCTTTCTCTGAAAAAAAGGCCCATTGTCTCGGGTCTTGGGTCTGATGAGCTCTGCAGCGCTTTTCTTGAATTCGGCGATCGCATCTCGATTCATCACGCGGATATTGGCCGGGGCCCGATCGAGCGCGCGACCGAACGTTTAGGTCTAACCGCCCTCCTTCCTGTTTCGTATCCACTCGGGCACGATTTCCCAGGCCCCTGGCTGGCCTATGCCTATGATTTTCAGCACAAATATTTCCCGGAAAACTTCACATCTCAATCCCGCCGCTCACGCGACAAACATTTTGCTGACCTTCTCACCCAGGCCCGCGCTGTCGTCGTCAACTCGCGTGCGACTGCGAATGATATTCGCCAGTACGTTCCGCAGGCCATCGCCCGAGTCTTCACGTTGCCATTTGCTCCTGCGCCCCGACGCAACTGGTTGGAAGATGATCCCGAAATTCTCTCCCGCTATGAGGTCGCTCAGCCTTACTTTATTATATCCAACCAATTCTGGGCCCACAAAAATCATGCGACCGCATTTGAAGCATTTCGGCTACTCGCCACGAATAATGGTTCGCTATCTCTCGTCTGCACAGGTCTAACGAATGGCCCGACCGATCCCATGTACTTCCCCGGCCTGCTCAGGTTTCTAAAAGAAACCGGCCTTGAGCGTCGCGTTCAAATTCTCGGTCTGATTCCAAAGCGCGACCAGATCGAGCTGATGAAACACGCCTGCGCGGTAGTTCAGCCCACTCTGTTCGAGGGCGGCCCGGGAGGCGGTGCGGTTTACGATGCTGTCTCGCTGGGAGTGCCGGCGATTGTTTCCGATATTCCGGTAAACCGCGAACTCCCGGACGCCAGCGGCATTACGTTTTTCCCCTCGTGTGACGCCGCCGCTCTTGCCGAGCGCATGAAGGTGCATGTAACCGCGCCGGGAAAAAAAATTCCGCCGGAGGAGCTTATGTCTGCTGGCCAGCGCTACCGTGTTGCCTCCGGCGAGGTACTCTGGAACGCGATCGACTTTCTGCTTTAACTGGCTAACGGGCGACCATTCGCCGCCTGCTCAAAGTCGCTTTCAATTCGCGAGCCGTACTTCCGGCGATAACGCCCGGCCTCCTTTTGTCGCCGTTTGCGCGACGTATCTAGAATCCGGTCGCGCACTCGTTCCTTTGAAAACAAATGCAAATCGCGTCCGTTGCTCGCCAATCGATAGCCATATTGCTCTCCGATAAGCTCCAGACTGCGTCGCGTGTAAAACGCAATGTGTTGGCCGTTGTCGGTGAAATACCACCAGTCACCCGATTGGCCTCCGTAGAGCAACGTCGAAAACAAGATGTATCGTGGCGACAGCCGAAATAACTTCCCGAAATCCTTGAGCGGATCCGCCAGATGCTCCGCCACTTCAAACGCGCTAATGCACGTCCATTCCGGTCCGCCCGCCGTATCGGCTTCAAATCCGCGCGCAAATATGTTTTGCGGATACGGGTCGAAATAGAAAAAATTCATCCCGTAATCCCGGCATAACCGCACAAACAGACCCGTTCCCGCGCCCCAGTCCAGGCAGGGTTCCTCCGGACCGATGCCCACTCGCCGGGCCAATGCCACCATTGTTTGCGCAGACCAGACGCACCGGTCCGCCATTCCTACATCCAATCTGTAGTCGCGGTTGCGATATGCTTCTTCGAGCCAGTAAGGCTCCTCCGTTTGCACATGACCGCAGGCGGCGCACTTAAAGTACGCAGCCTCATGTTTGCCGAGAATTTGCTTGGTAAAAATCAACTCCGCTTCGTTCTTGCAAACGCGGCAAGGCCCGGTCTGTGGATTCGTGGTCATTTTCTCAACTCCAGGCAAACAACCGCGCGGGCTGCTGCCGCAAAATCGACATCGTACCCCTTGGCGGAATGAACGTCGAACACGGTCGCCTCGGCAGCCTCCTCGGGCTTGCAGGCACGCCAGCCATCGGCGTGATAGAGGAAATAATCTCGTCGATCCTCTCTGGGCTCGAAAGTCTCAATCATCTTCTCCACCATCCCCTGGTCGAAGACCTGAAACCACCGATGATTGGCCGCTTTCCCAAAAGGCGCGCTAAGGTAGATGGTTCCCCCGGGCTTGAGCACCCGCTTCAGTTCCAAAAGAGCGCCGAGATGTTCAGTCGGCCTGGGTTCCTCTTTCGAACGTTCACCGGTGTAGAGCGAGTTATCCATTCCCACGTGCTCGATGGTGGACAAGCAGGCGATCCAATCAAACAAATCATCGCAATACGGCAGTCGCCGCAGATCTTCGTAGAGATAAGAAATGCCTTTTTGCCAGGAGCACCTTTGCTCGGGAGAAAGTGTGCAGATATGAATTGTCTTGCCCTGCAACGCTGCCTGTTCCAACAAAAATTCGGAATTCAGGACTGATCCCGCATCCAATAACCTGCCGGCTCCGGCGCGCAGCCGGGAAAAAAACCAAGGATATTCCACAATGCGTTCGTCAAGCCGAAAACCGTATCCTCGCGGCAGCTTTTCCGCGCAAAAGGATTTCTCGCCCAAGACTCGTTCTATTTCTCGTTCCTTGTATTCCACGTAACCCTTTGTCCATGGCTTCATGCCCGCGCGGACAAACCTCCACCGCTTCCATGCCTTTCGCGCATTACGGTAAGTCCAGGCTTTACTCATCAAAGTCTTGTTCATGAACGCGCTTTCACTGCCGGCCGACTCCCTTTGCAACCTTCAACATCGCTCTGGAGTTGTGCCTGACCATAGGCTTCCGTCTTATTGGTAATTTCCAATGTCCGAGCTGACATGAACACTCCCAAGGTATCTATTTTGCTGCCCTCTCTCAACAACCGGCAATTTCTCCAGCCACGAATCGACTCGCTCTTGGCGCAAACCTTTCGCGATTGGGAAGCGATCATCCTCGACAGCTACTCAACCGATGGTAGCCGGGAGTTTTTCCAGTCAATCGCATCCACTGACCCGCGTTTTCGACTTACCCAAGTTCCCAAGGAGGGGCTCTATGCCGCGCTTAACCGTGGAATTCCGCTCGCAACCGGTGAATTTTTGCATATCGCGACCTGCGATGACACCATGGCGCCGGGCTTTCTTGCCGCCATGATCGAAGCATTTGCTCAATGCCCGGACGCTGGCATCGCTGTTTGCGATTTGTCATTTATTAATCAGGATGGCCACGAGTTATTGGCGCAAGATATGGCTGCCCACTTGTCGAAGGGAGCAATTAGGAACCTGTTAGGCTCGGGTCGCGTTAGAACTGCTTTTCCAGCAAGAGAACAGCGGGAGCCTAATTATCGGCCCGTCCCTCACGATTGCCTCCTTCACTTCACAGGTCGCAGCGT
>PNAR01000180.1 GCA_003169715.1 Acidobacteriaceae bacterium
CATCATAGGTGAAGGTCTGCGCCTAGGTCGAGCCGCAGTTGACGCCGGCCAGCCGCCCGAGATCGTCGGCCGCGTAAGTGCAAGTTTGAAAACTAGGGGACAGACGGGACGTACCCCAATTTTTGCATTTTGCAACTCACGCCACAAAAGCAAAGCCGTCCCCGTCGAGTTGTCAAGAAAGCGGGGACAGTCCCGTCTGTCCCCGATTTATTCCGGCATTTACACGCGCTAGTTCCTTGCGCAGCCCTGAGCCATTTCCGTGGTGTAGCAGTTTCCCCCTTCTAATAGCTATCCCCACGCTCTCGTTGACTGGCCGCTGGTGCGTCCGTAAGATGAGACGAATTGATTGGGCCTGTCTCTAAGTGATCGACCAGACCATCTCGCACTACCGCATTGTGGAGAAGCTCGGCGGCGGTGGTATGGGCGTGGTTTATAAAGCCGAGGACACTCGCCTGCACCGCTTCGTTGCTCTGAAGTTCCTGCCCGATGAAGTGGCCAAAGATCCGCAGGCGCTTGAGCGGTTCCGCCGTGAGGCGCGGGCGTCGTCGGCTCTCAATCATCCAAACATTTGCACGATCTACGATATTGGCGAAGATCAGGACCGCCACTACATCGTGATGGAATACCTCGAAGGCAGCACGCTGAAGTACCGTATCGAGGGAAAGCCAATTTCGGTCGAGCAGTTGGTAGATTTCGGGTCGCAGATTGCAGATGCGCTGGATGTGGCCCACACAGCGGGAATTGTCCATCGTGACCTGAAGCCGGCGAATCTGTTTATTACCAAACGCGGGCAGGCGAAGGTCCTAGATTTCGGTTTAGCCAAAGTTGCTGGACGGCCGCAAATAGAACCGAGAGGCGCGAGCATGGCGACGGCGGCGGTAGATGCTGCGAATCTCACCAGCCCCGGCAGCACCGTTGGCACCGTGGCTTACATGTCGCCCGAACAGGCGCGCGGCGAAGAACTCGATGTGCGCACTGACCTGTTTTCCTTCGGCGCAGTCTTGTACGAAACCGCGACTGGGCGTCAGCCATTTACCGGCAATACTTCGGCTGTGATCTTTGACGCTATCCTCAACCGTGCGCCGACGGCACCAGTGCGACTGAATCCCGACTTGCCCACGGAGTTGGAGCGGATAATCAACAAGGCGTTGGAGAAGGACCGCGACCTGCGATACCAGGTGGCCTCGGAGATGCGTGGCGATCTGAAGCGGTTGAAGCGTGAGATTGATTCAGGAAGAAGTTCGGCGATGAATGCATCCGTGCCAATCATGACTCCACCTTCCGGATCGGTAGCGGCAGCACTTTCGGCTCCGGCAATCCAGCCAATATCGGCGATCTCGGGTGGCCCGTCCTCGTCCTTCCGCCCTTTGGAGGGACAGGGCGGGGGTTTTCCAACAGCCGCTCCACTATCGTCGGCCAGCACCCAAGTGAGTTCGCCTCGCAAATACTGGGTCGCAGTGGTGGCCGTCTTATTAATCGCCACCGCTGCAACTGCAATCTGGTACTGGCGGTCTCAGGCAAGCACTACGCAGATCGAGTCCATTGCCGTGATTCCCTTCACTAACGTGGGCGGCAATGCCGACACTGATTTCTTGAGCGACGGCCTTACAGAATCCCTAATCGCGAGCCTCGCCCATGTGCCGCAGTTGAAAGTGAAATCCCGCAATTCGGTCTTTCGTTACAAGGGCAAAGATATTGATGTGCAGCAAGTCGGCAAGGCATTGACTGTGGATGCCTTGCTTACCGGCAGGGTCGTGCAGCACGGGGACACCATCCAGGTCAGTGCGGACCTCACCGGCGTTCAGGACAATACGGAAATCTGGGGCGAACAATACGAGCGCAAAGCCTCGGACATTATTCCTTTGCAGCAGCAAATTGCCGGCGACATCGCGGACAAGCTGCGTTCGAAATTGAGCGGAGCGGAAAAACAGCAAGTCACCAGGCAGGGAACGCAGAACCCAGGGGCCTATCAGCTCTACGTGAAGGGCCGTTACTACTGGAACAAACGCACGGCCGCCGATATCGCGACCGCAATTTCCTATTTCAATCAGGCCATCGACAAAGATCCCGGTTATGCGATGGCGTATTCAGGATTGGCCGACGCTTATGGCGTCCTCCCGGTCTATGGCAGCGACCCAAATGATGTCACTCCCAAGTCGAATGCTGCGGCCGAAAAAGCTCTCGAACTCGATCCAACGCTGGCGCGCCCGCATGCGGACCTGGCGGCCAATAAGATGGAATTCAGTTGGGATTTTTCCGGCGGCGAGGCCGAGTACAGAAAGGCCTTTGAGCTGGATCCCAGCGACGCCACCGCACACCAGTGGTTTGGGCAGGACCTTGCTTACATCGGTGGTCGGGCGCAGGAGGCGATTGATGAAGCCGACCGCGCCCATCAACTCGATCCCTTGTCGCCCATCATTGAAGCAGAACAATCGGAAGTTTATGCGCGTGCCCGCCAACTTGATAAATCCATTGATATCGGCAAGAAAGTTATCGCGGACAATCCGGCCTTTGGCAGGGCTCATACCATGCTGGCAAATGTATATTGGGCAGAGCATAAATACCCAGAGGCCATTCAGGGATTTAAAACCGGGGCCCAATTAGAGGGCAACAAGAATGGCGCTGCGTTTGCCACCGCTTTGGACGAGGGCTTCCGCTCCGGCGGATGGCCCGGTGCGCTGCGCAGGGCCATCGAAATCGCTCTCGCGCACCGTAAAGCCAAAGGCAGCTACATTCCTTCTTACCAGATTTCGCGATTGTACGCTGATTTGGGCGACAAAGACCATGCCTTTGAGTGGCTTGATACCGCATACCAGGAACATGACGCCCTGCTCGAAGGTCTCCGCACCGACTTCGTGTTCGATTCCTTGCACTCCGATCCGCGTTACGCCGAACTGGTACGGAAAATCGGATTCCCGCCACTCTGAGGATGTATTCGCTTTTTCGGAATCCTATCTCCACGCTCTTGATTTCAGAAAAAGGGTCTATTGAGTTGACCTTGCCCTGCCGTTCTTAGTACCTTCCTGCGTACGTCCTGTGCGAGGTGCTTGTTGCCGCTGTCTGCGATAGACGCGATTACGCCCGCTTTTCATCACACCAAGCAGCAGCTTCTCCAGCCTTTTCGTGCCGCGCAGTGGGCGAAACTGGCGTTGGTCGGCTTTCTTGCCGGGGAGATGACTTCTGGAGGATGCAGTTCGCCCAATTTCAACATACCCGCGCATCCTCGTTCGCAGCATCTCCTCAGCATGGGGCTTCCCGTTCAGAATCCAATGCTTTATGCAGGACTGATTGCGATCTTGATCGTCACCGGAATTGTGTTGTTCGTTTTGTTTTTATATGTGAGCAGCGTGATGCGCTTTATTTTGTTCGACAGCGTGATCGCAAAGCGATGCGAGATCGCAAAAGGATGGAACCAGAGGCAGCGTCCCGGCATGCGCTATTTTGTGTGGCAACTCCTGTTTTCTTTTGTGACAGTCGCCGCACTGGCAATCTTAGTCGGAGTTCCGTTTGCCTTTGCATTCGCCGCAGGCTGGCTGAAGCATCCGAAGGAGCACATCATTGCCATGGTTCTCGGCGGGATTGCTCTGTTCTTTGTTTTTCTCGCCTGGATGTTGGTATCCGTCGTGATTCAGGTGCTCACCAAGGATTTTGTGGTTCCACAGATGGCTCTCGAAGACCTCGGTCCGATTCAGGGGTGGCGGCGGCTATTGCCGATGATCCAATCGGAGAAGGGAGGCTACGCTGCTTATCTGGGAATGAAAATTGTAATGAACCTGGGAGCAGCAATGGTTCTTGCGATTATTTCTCTGATCGCAATCCTTCTGATGCTGATACCGGTGGGTGGCATTGGTGTAATTGCCGTGCTCATTGGAAAAACCGCAGGGCTGACGTTGAATCTTTACACTATTTCCCTGGGAGTAGTGTTTGGCTGCATTTTTATTGCAGTTGTCATCTATGCGATCTCATTGATTTCGGTTCCTGCAACTGTTTTCTTTCCGGCGTACTCGATCTATTTCTTCGCCTCGCGATATCCGCGCTTGGCCGAGGCATTGTATCCGCTGGCGGCGGTATCCTCAGTACCTCCTGTGGAAACGCCACCGTTCCTGCCGCCTCCGGAGCCTATTGGCTAATTTATATGGCGGATTGAATCTGGGACGAATTGGACGCCCTGGCATCTTCGATATATCCAATTTGTCATTTCGAGGGAATTCATTCCCGAGAAATCTGCCGGCTTCTGGAAAAACAGATTCCTGCCGGTGAGACCGGTCAGAATGGCAAAGTCTTTATCGGTTGATGGAAGAATTTATAGCGTGATCGAACGAACTCTTCTGCGCCAGATAATTCCGCAACGCGGTTTTCCAGCCGGGCATCTCGATCCCATACTTATCCAGGCTTGTGGCAGAGAGCACAGAATAAGCAGGACGAGGAGCAGGGCGCACAAACTTGTCGCTAGTAGTTGGGCGCACGATGGTGTTCATGCCCGCGGCGGTAACGATTTCTTTAGCGAAATCGAACCATGAACAATCGCCCCTATTGGTCGTGTGAACAGTACCCGTTGCATTGCAGCGGCAAAGTTGAATAATTGCCGACGCCAAATCTTCGGCGTGGGTGGGACATCCCTGCTGATCAGCCACGACCTCGATTTCCGGGCGTTTGGCGGCTAGTTTGAGGATGGTGTCCGGAAAGCATTTTCCGCCGACGCCAAACAGCCACGAGGTTCGCACAATACAGGCATCGGGAAGAATCCGGCGAATTTCTTTTTCCGCTTCGGCTTTGGATTGTCCGTAAATAGTTTTGGGGGCCACAGGATCGCCGGTTTCGTACGGGGTTATTTTTGTTCCGTCGAAAACATAATCGCTGCTTATAAAAAGCAAACGCGAGCCCAATTGTTTTGCGGCCTTCGCAACATTCGCCGCTCCGCGCGTATTTACGTCAAAGGCGAGTTCGCGGTTCGTTTCACATCCAT
>PNAR01000501.1 GCA_003169715.1 Acidobacteriaceae bacterium
CATTTTCCGTCCTCAAGATAGATCGGCCTGGCGGGTTGCTTGATCGCCGCGTCGTAAGCTGTTTTGTACGAAACGTCAAAATCGAACGAGCGGTGTGGCCCATCTCGACGAAAGACAGTCTGAAACCGGTAAGCTTCTACGGCCGTGAGCGCCAATAAAAGGAACAGAATCCACAGGCGGGCAGCGCGTGGCAGAACACCCTCTGCAACTCGAGGCCCAAAAGGTTGCCCATCCGCCAAGAGCGGGCTTCCGGTCTCGTAAGAGGGCGATGGCACCAGATCCGTTTTGTGTGTGTTTCGAGCAAGCAGCCATTCGAGGGCCGGCACTGTCAGGAGCAGGAGAAAAACCGGATATGCGATAAGCCGCATTCCGTGGAACGGCTCAAGCGAAATCGCGCCTGGCACAATCGCGGCGGCAAGTCCAAAAAGAACGAAACGCCACCACGGGTCGCCCCGGAGGCGGGTAATGACGATAACGAGACCGATGATTGCAAGAATGAAAGTCGCGAAAAACAAAGCGCCTCCCGAACCCGGCACATGATGACGCGGGTGAATATCTCCATTCAAAAGCAAACCTGTCAGACTCTGATCTTCCAGGTAACGTTTGATAAACTGAGACGCGCTCTCGCTCCAAGGTACGCCTGGCCTGATGTACGAGATCTCGTTTAATCGCTTCGTGAGGACTCCCGGATTACGCCAATTGAACACGAGTATCGGGCATAAGGTCATGCCGTACAACAACCCGGCCTTGATAACGCTCACCAACCGTTGCCTTGTGGTCGCAAAGAACAGGAGACCGAGCGCCAGGAGCGGCCCCAGGAGCCGTCCGCTCGTATAGCAGTAGGTCACCAGCGCCAGGGTCGCAGCAAGCAGGGCGACCTCCAGCCAGCTCCAACGGTCCTTTCTCTGCACGTGGTAAACCGTCAGGAGGAATGGCGCCAGGGCCATTGGCACAAATTGCGGCTCCAATAGCAGGCCTCTTCCCTCAAAGAACCAGGGTGTCAGAAGTGCCGTGGCAGCAACGATGACTCCGATCGTTCGTCGGCCAGAAATTCGCTTTGCCAAGAGACCCAGGAGTAAACACGCGGTAAACACCCAGAAGGCGCCAAACATTCGCGCCAGCAGGATGCTCGGCGGGAAGAAACGAAACACCGCTGCGAGCATGTAGACCTGCGTAGGGTCCCCAATTTGGATCCAGCTGTCGGAGTAGTATTGAAAGAAGAGCGGAAAGCGCGGCCCAAATTCACCAGCTCCGGTGTGGGCAACCAGGTAGGCGTTGTAGGCAACTGCCGACTCATCCACGTAGAAACCCGGTGGATTATTTCTTATCCCGGACGTGTAGAGAGCGAAGAGTAGGGCCAAGCCCATCACCCACATCAAGATACGCAAGCGACGACGAGAACGATTTTCCATCAAAATAAGACTGAGTAAGACTTTGAGTTTCTGAAATTTGGCGGACATTGTGAACCCGTCAAAGCATTGCAGCAAGCAGTATCGAGTGCTAATTGACCGGTCGACTCTAACACATGGAAAATGACACGATTGGGAGGTCTGACAGCCCTGATCCCAAGCCGAAAATGCGCGAATTACTTCAGAGAGAGCGTAGCTTTCACGATCGGTGGGCCGAGTCCATCGACGTCGATGGCATTCGGGTAAGCGATTACTTCGAGGCTTGCACGGCACCAGAAAATCGCTTTATCCTCGATCATCTCGGAGATGTGGACGGCAAGATGCTGCTTGATCTCGGGTGCGGCGCCGGTGAGAACAGCGTCTATTTTTCGCTGAAAGGCGCCCGCTGCACCGCTACCGACTATTCACCCGGAATGGTTGAGAAGGCGCTGAAGCTGGCCGCAGCCAACGGTGTTCAGATCGAAGGCCGCACGATGAACGCCATGGAGATCGAATTTCCGACCGACACCTTTGACATCGTCTATGCGGCAAACTTGCTTCATCACCTGCCCGACCCAATGACCGCGCTGCGCGAAATGCATCGCGTGCTGAAACCTGGCGGCAAAGCCTGCTTCTGGGATCCGCTCAGGCACAATCCGGTGATCAATGTCTATCGGCGCATCGCGAAGGAAGTACGGACAGAGGACGAAATGCCTTTGCACATCGGAATCACGAAGTTTGTAAAGTCGCTCTTCCCGGAAACGGTTTATGATACATTCTGGCTGACGACGCTGTGGATCTTTGTCCGCTTCTACTTGATCGAACGCGTCGATCCGAACAAGGAACGGTATTGGAAAAAAATTATTGCCGAGAGCGCACGCTTGGAAGCTACATACCGTCGTCTCGAAAGGCTTGACAGACTGGTCAAACAGGTGCCCTTCATGAAAAGATTCGCGTGGAACATTGCCGCGGTGGCAACCAAGTAGAGCAACCAACCGCCGATGCGACCCACGATACCCCGATGAAGCCGGTCTTCTCATTCATTCTCCCCGTCTTCAATGAAGAGGAGACGCTCGGGGAAACCTACCGTCGTCTAGCGGCCATCATGGACAGCCTGAAGGCCGAGGTTGAAATCATTCTGGTGGACGATGGCAGCAGCGATCGTTCGCTGGAAATGATGCGCGATTTGCGCCAGCGTGACCCGCGGGTGCGCTACATCAGCCTGGCGCGCAACTTCGGTCATCAAATCGCCGTGACTGCGGGACTGCGTTTTGCGCAAGGAGACGCGGTGGTAGTCCTAGACGCTGACCTGCAAGACCCGCCCGAGTTGATTCCGGCGATGATCGACAAATGGCGCGCCGGATATCAAGTAATCTATGCCCAGCGCACAGCACGGCAACGTGAAGGTCCAGCAAAGAAGCTTTTCGCCTATCTCTTTTATCGCGTCCTGCGGTTGCTCACGAATGTGGACATGCCGGCGGACACCGGAGACTTCTGTCTGATGGACCGCAAGATTGTGGACGTTCTGAACGCGCTGCCGGAGCGGGCCCGCTATCTGAGGGGGTTGAGGGCATGGATTGGCTTTCGTCAGACTGCTGTGCCGTTCGAGCGTGAACCGCGCTTTGCCGGTGACGTTAAGTATACCTTTCGCAAATCGTTCAGCCTGGCTGTCACCGGTATCGTCTCGTTTTCACGAGTGCCACTGCGCATCGCCACTTACCTCGGGCTCCTCGTAGCTGGCTTCGCGCTAGTCATGGTTGTGGTTGTGATTTACTGGCGCCTCTTTCATCCAGCAGCGCCGCTCATTGGCTATACGATCATAACGGCCGCCATCTTTTTTCTCAGCGCCGTCCAGTTGCTCTGCCTCGGAATCCTAGGCGAATATCTCGGACGCGTTTACGAGGAGGTGAAAGGTCGGCCGATTTTCACGTTAAAGGAGGTTGCAGGCATTACAGTACCTCCTGGCTTGAGCATCAACCAGCCGAGATGGTCTGACCTCGCGGAATAGGACAAAGCGGATCGGACCCTCGAGAGATAACGACCGAAGAGCAGAACTCGGACTGCAAAGACAGTGTCCCGAGCAGTGAACGTTAGGGACTATTTTGTTTCCAGATCAATCCGGCTTACGCGACTAGCAAAAGTGTTCAGCACGTAAAGCGTGCCTTTTACCAAGGCAAGAGATGAGCAGCCCTCGAGCTTGTCTGGCGGTCTGGGCCTTAAAGATGCAATTTTCTTCCCAGTCAGGTCGAAAACAAGCACCTCATCTGTAGCAACGCTCGAGGCATACAAACGTCCCGCCTGCGAATCAATGACCAGATCCTGGAAGTACCATCCGCTGGGGCGCCATTCTTCCACCGGCCACTTCGCGAAAAACTTCCCATTCGTATCGAAAACTTCGATCCGCTTACTGCGCGGATCAGCCACGTAGACTCTGTCATTTTTTCCATCGACCGCGACGGAAGTGGCGTCAGCAAATTGTCCATCGTCGTTTCCTGTAGTTCCCCAGATAGCAAGCACCTTGCCGTTAGAATCGAACTTGACGATTCGCGCGTGGCCCTGGTCGACTACATAGACTGAGTTATCCGGACCAATGGAGATATCGCGCGGCCCGTACAATCCTGGCTCGGGGCCTTTCCACTCGGCCAGGAAAGTTCCATCGGATTTTAGTTTCTGCACGCGGTTATTCGTGACGTCAGCCACATAGATATTACCGCTGGAATCGACCGCGATTCCACCTGGCTCTCGGAACTCGCCCGGGCTCGGGCCCGTTTTTCCAATGACGGAAAGGAACACGCCGGCTGGTGAAAATTTTTGAATACGTCCATTATTTGTATCCGAAACCAGGATGTTTCCGGCGTTATCAACCGCGAGGCCGCGCGGGAAGTCGAACTGGCCATTTTCCTTACCCTTACCACCATCAAAGACACTAATACCCGGAGCCGGCGAGCTGCCCGGCCCGGCGGCTGGAGAAGCAGGAACGAAATCTGCATTCTCCGGAACTTTGTAAACGGTCAGTTGCCAATAATCCGCCCCTTCAAATACTTTCTTGAAGTTAGGGGCATAGACTTGCTGCTCATTGGAGTTCTTAAAGGCCCCGCGGATGCCGGAGTCATACGCCACGTAGTCTATGCCGTTGGCTTTCAACAGAGTAAACACCTGGTGCGCATTCTTGCTTTCGAACATCAG
This sequence comes from Acidobacteriaceae bacterium, assembly GCA_003169715.1. Taxonomy (GTDB): domain Bacteria; phylum Acidobacteriota; class Terriglobia; order Terriglobales; family Acidobacteriaceae; genus PALSA-188. The sequence continues at coordinate 4,575 of PNAR01000501.1, forward strand.
CTTGTAAGCCGCCTCGCGTTTGGGTAGGTCGTACCCAGCAGACCACGTGAAGTAGGTATAGCCGAAAAATATCCGGCGACCGGCCAGAAGGATGGGATGGTTGACGAACTTGTCGGTTAGGAAAACAGCATCCGGTTTCGTTTCCTTCCGGACCCAGTCTATGAGGCGGTCATTGGCATAGTTTGTTTCAATAAAGTTGGCATTGTGAATGGGAAAGAAATCGATGATTCCCCCTATGACGACAGGACTCGCCAGGAGAATGGCCATCACCCGGAAGGGTAATGCCCAACCCTTTATCCTTAGCTGCCATAACCGCCAAAGGCCGTAGGCGACAAACAGGTTCGC
>PNAR01000154.1 GCA_003169715.1 Acidobacteriaceae bacterium
CATATCATGTGCTAACGACACATACCCGACGAACTGTATTGACGGTCAGAATTACTCCGTGCTATAAGCGAAGCCGCACTTCCATAAAATCGGTTTGGTGTCGATTTAAAGTGTTAGGTATTCGCCCGCGACTGATCGTGGTTGCCAGAGCCAGATTAGACCGACACTCGCACGTGGAGGTTAAGATGGCCCACCGTTTTGCTCTTCGCTCCTTGATCTTCTCAATAATGCTCTTCTCAATAATTCTTTTCCTGGCCTCTTCCTGCGCTTGGGCGCAGTACGGTGCCAGCATCCAGGGAACGGTTCTGGATAAGTCCGGCGCAACGGTAGCTGGTGCGAAGGTCACGGTCACGAATCAGGCGACCGGAGTGAGCCGCAATACGGTCAGCGGCGACTCCGGGTTTTATCGCATCCCTGGGCTGACTCCCGGCGCGTACAAAGTGGATGTCGAAGCCGCCACTTTCAAGAAGCAAACTACGCCAAACGTGATAGTCGCCGCCGAAACTACCAAAGGATTGGATGTCATGCTGGAGCCGGGACCTACGCAAGAAAGCGTCACCGTTAATGAGAGTGTGGCGGATCTTCAAACCGAAAATGCCAACATCGGTACCACCATCGGTTCACAGCAGATCGTGAATCTACCTGAATTTGGCCGCGATCCTTATGAGCTTCTTCGACTGACCCCGGGTGTCTTTGCAGATTCGGCTCGTCAAAATAATGGAAATTCACAAGCGATACCGCAGCAGGTTGGTCCGGGTGGCTCAAACAGCCAGATATTTCAGACAGAAAATCAAGTTCAGGCCATCGCGGACGGACAGCGAGTTTCAGCCAACAATTTCATCCTGGATGGTGTGAGCGTCAACAGCCTGGAGTGGGGCGGTGCCGCTGTCATAACGCCGAACCAGGAATCTGTTGACGAGGTATCGGTTTCATCCAATAGTTACTCGGCCCAGGACGGCCGCAACTCCGGCGCGCAAGTCAAGATTATTTCCAAGAGCGGCACCAACGACTGGCACGGAAGCGCTTTTTTCAAGCTTAATGACAAAGGATTAAACTCTTTTAATAGATACTACGGGCCCACGAATGTGCCCCTCAATCAAATTACCTGCGAAACTGGGACTCCGAGCCAATTTAAAATCACTGCCAGCCATTGCCCTACTCGCGTTGATCAGAAATATCGCGACTACCCGGCAGCTTTGGAGGTCCCATTATCAAGAACAAGCTGTTTGCCTTCTTTTCCTACGAAGGGGTCCGGTTATCTAACACAACCACAATCCGAAGCCAGACGCTCGAAACGCCGCAATTCGAACAGTACGTTGTGAAAAATAATCCTGGGAGCATAGCGGCTAAGCTCTTTAGCACTCCCGGGATTACCCCTCGCATTTCCAGCGTCGTCTCTGAAACTGATTGCTGTTCTCTGATACCCGGTTACGGGATTGGGAAATGGTACGTTGCCGGAAATGGACCGGGGCAGGCAATCGGCAACGGCCCCGACGGCATTCCCGACTGGGGCGTTTTCGATCTGACGGTGCCGAATACCAGCACCGGGAATGAGTACAACGGGCGCGTGGATTACACGCAGGGCAACAACCAGTTTTTCGTGAGCACATATATCGTCCGGCTCAACAATCTTAACGGAGGCCAGAGGCCGATACAGGACCTGACCATAACGCCAGACAATTACGCAGCCACCATCGGCTGGAATCGCACCATTGGCGCCACCATTCTTAACGAATTTCGCCTTAACTTTACGCGTTATAACTTCGATCAGCGGCAGCCTGTGGGACTGACCAATTTTGGTATCCCGCAAATACGGCTGTTTGATTTTGATATAGGCGGGTTCGGGTCGAACGATGGCCTGCTTGGCATTACCCAGAGTTCCACCACCCCCGGAGCGCTGGCACAGAACACCTACGGTCTCGCGGAAACCTTTAGTTGGGTTAGGAATCGCCATGCATTAAAGTTTGGAGTAGAAGCCCGGCGGGAGCAGAACAACAACGACCAGCCTGGCGCCGAACGCCCGCAATATCAATTCCGTGGACTGTTGAATCTAGCGAACGATGCCTGCTGCTTTTTCGAGCAAACACAGGTCAGCCCAACCGGGGGGGCGCTTAATACGCAACGCTACTTCCGCACCGGTGACTATGCGATTTTCGCGCAGGATGACTGGAAAGTAACTCCAACCTTGACAGTCAACCTTGGTTTGCGGTGGGAGTATTTTACTCCCCTTACAGAAGCCAATAACACGATGAGCAATTACGTTTTCGGTTCTCAGGGCGTCATCAATGGCTCTGTTTGCGGTCCGGTCGCACCATTAGCGCCATGCAGAAATGGCGGACAGCTTTATTCGTCGGATCGGAACAATTTCGGTCCGCGCGTGGGGTTTGCGTGGAGTCCGAATGCTTATGCGGGTAGAGTGGTTTTCAGGGGAGGATTTGGGATCGTGTTTAACAGAAACTCCGATGTAATTTTCGACAACATCCGTCAGAACACTCCGTACACGGCTGTTGCAACGGCCTGCTGTTTCTTTGACCCCGGTCCAATCACTGGACCCCCACCCGGATCCAACATTCAGTACAGCCTCGGAGCGAACGCACAAGCGAACAGCTATCCAGTGAATCCGGCTTTTGCTCATGGGATCGCTTCCGATGGCGCACTCTGCGCGAATGCCGGCTGCACCAGCGTCACTCCGGTGCAACTGTTCGGCGCTTTTCCCAACGAACCGAACCCTTATGTGTACATCTTCTCCTATCAGACCCAGCTCGAGCCGGTCAAAGACCTGGTAGTTAAATTGGGCTACCAAGGCAGCAGAAGCCGGAAGCTGATTCGCACGATAGATATGAACCGTTTTATGCCGGGAGACACGTTTGACAGCAACCAGGACAAAATCCAGAATAAAGGGTCAAATGGGCTGGCTTGCGGTCCTTCCAATCCCACTTGTACGGCTGTGCATCCGACTGGAAACCCACGATTCAGCAATCTCTTTTTCCCGTTGCCGGACGTCAACGCGAGCTACGATGCGTTGGTTGCCAGCGCCAGCCGGCGGTTCAATCGCGGCTTTCAGATTGACGCCAACTACACGTGGAGTCATGCCATTGACACCGCGTCCTATGAGGTTGGCTTTCAGCAGACGGATCCTAGCAACCAATTGCTCGACAAAGGCAATTCCGACTTCGACGTGCGCAACAGCTTTGTCATGGACGCGGTATGGGAACTGCCGGTATTCCGAGGCCGTCACGATTTAGTAGGAACGGCGCTCGGCGGATGGACCATAACCGGAATTATGGGCAAACATTCAGGGTACCCTTTCTCCGCTGTAATCGGATCTTGCAATACCAATGCCGACCGCAACGGGGATGGTTATTGTCCAGATATGCCCTTCGCCTACAACGGCGGCGTGATTACCAGCCCAACCAAAAAACAATGGGTCAACGGAATTTTCCCCAATCCGAAAACAGAGTTTGACACCACGACGCTTGGCCCGGGCTGCCGCTGCCGGAATATATTTACCGGCCCTGGCTACACCTCGGTGGATGTAACTCTGGGTAAGGATTTCGTATTTCCCGAGATGAGATTTTTCGGCACGGGCTCGATGCTCGCTATCCGGGCCAACATGTTCAACGCTTTCAATACTTTGAATTTCACGCCGCTCCTTCCTGCAACTGCCCCGACGGACATCATCAACACTGGCAGCTTTGGGCGGCCGTCCGATGGCCTGGCTGGACGTGTGATCGAGCTGCAAGCGAGGTTCAGCTTCTAGCAGAATCTAAAATATTGTCGCAATAGCTGGGCCGGACCTTCAGTTGGGGTCTGCTGCCCATTCGAATTGCTACCACGGGTTTGCGAGAAACATGTATTGTGGTCCGACCTTTGAACCGTCTCAAATTATTGCCAGGTTCCATTCTGGTCCATTAGTTCGGACCCATTCGCAGCCTGGAGACGTAGGATTAGGCAAAACGGGTTGGCAAAGTATTTCTCGACAACCAAACTGAATAGTCAGAGTATAATTCTCATCCGTTGAAGGACCGGCGGGTCCGGGTTCCTGAAGCCTTGGCGGGAGCGACACTCAGTTTGCTCCCTGATAGTACTCAGGTCTTACACGGATGCTTCCGAGATTCGGTGAGGTCTCCAGCCGTGAAATCGCCTCTTCGCTTTCCTGCGTCGTTGTTTAGAATTTTCCTGGCGCTGTGCTTTTGTTTTTCGGCAGCCACTATAGGATTTGCTGAGTCTGCTTCCGATGCAGTCAACAGTCCGAGCAAGTCTTCTCCTCAAGCAAATGTATCGCTGTTATCGGACTCGCGTGCGGTTGTAACGATACCGGGTCCGCTGCGCTCATTCTTGCGGATGGCTGGAATCAGCCAAAAGGTCTCCCCCGAGGAAGTTCTTCCTCTACTTGCGCGGGAAGTTTTCTTCCTTGGCTACCGTGGCGCAACACCAACCGAATTTCTAATATTGCTCAATCGCTATGTGTCCCAGGCGCGGGAGTTGTCGGCACTAGCGGGTTCGGCTGGCGTCATACGCGTGTCAAGCTGTGCGGAGGTGGAGCCGCTCCTTCATATTCTCGGATATCGAATCCGCGAGAAATGCGGCCAGAGCAATGCATCGCTTTTTACTTCCGATCCAGAGAGAGCCTTTCTCACCATTGACTCCGGGTTCCCATTGACTGACTTGGAGCAAACGATTCAAGGCGGAAAACCTTTTGTGTATGAGTACTCGTCCACAACCGTTCCCGTTCTTTTCACGGAAGACGATTGGATCGCAGTCAAGTCAAGCAGGAAGGTGGACACCAAAAACCTGATTGACCGCCTCCTGCGAGATCCCGATCTGGCTCTCCTGTATTGGGCTTGCAGCCGGATGGATAACGACACGGTGGCTGCTTTACGAACTTCTCCTGGACTTGAGAAATTGGTTCCGTTCGCTCCGCTGCTCAATTTTTACGGTAGTGAAATTTGCATTCGCTCCGCACACGTAATTGTTCCGGGCGGACCCGATGCCGAAGTTGCATGGAAAGATCTTGTAGGTGTGAGCTCGGAAGCCCAGGGCGATTTTGTACTGCACCTTCTCAAGAAAGACAGGGGTTGGCTGGTGGCATTTTTCGACGCCCTGTCACACACCAGTCAGGCCCAGCAAGCGCACTTTACCAATGTTCACCTGCTGAAGCCGTTATATCTCGCATTTCGACCCAGCGACAACTCAGCGGGCGCGGCAAAGGGAGTATTCCGCCCGGCGCCGACGCTATTGCTCTTATTGACCCGACTCCAATTTGATCCAGACGGTGAAATACATGTGCCCGGAAACATACAGGTCTGGAAAGAAATCCTTCGGCAGGCGCCCGATTCGAAGAGGGTCGCCAAGTGGGCCAGGGGTAAAAATAACGATCCACAGCAGTTATTAGAGTCTATGTTTTCCCTGTGTCGAGCGTCCGCGGAGTCAGGCCCAGTGCAAGCTTTCCTCTCACTTGGCGAACTTGATGCCATGCGGCACCGGGGCCAGGCCTTGAAACCCGACACCGTTGGTCTGCTGGCCAGCACATTTGCTCAATTCAGCGATCAATATCTTATTTTTTCCGAGTTTCCAAGTTTGGATGATGTTTCCATTACTCGATTTGTAAGGGTGGTCGAATCGATTGATAAGATTCACAACCATACTCTGCGCGGCAACGCGATGGGGATATTTCAGGCAGATGTCGGGCTGTGGCAGATTCTCGCTCGCCAGGAGCAGATACGAAGCGCCGACCTGAATCAGTCGTGGCAAAAAGTGATCGCGCCTTTTTCCAACATCAATTCAGCCGCAGTATTGTTTAACGCCGGCCGCACGTCATTAGAAGAGGTGCTTCGCGCGGCGACGGGTGAACCGCACAAATCCCAAGATGAAATTGTGAGCTTGCTCGCAGGCCCGGCTCAACACGATGTGGAAGGTCAACGAGTGCAGGCGGAACTCGCCGATCGCATGCGCTCGATCTTAGACGGACAACGTCTTGTTTCCCTGGACACCCTGCTGGCCTTAGGAAAAGGCTTGGATGAAGCCGCCCGCGGGGGAACAACTCCCGACGGACTCATGCCGCTGGCTGGAGAACTCCGGGAATTCGAGATGCCTCGTCCCATTTTTACCAGCAATGAGAGGACGGAGTGGGCCGTTGGCGTCTATAACAATCGCCATACCGATCTTGAGATGAAGGCGAATGTGGGGAAGTTGATGGAGAGCGCACATTCCAGGGCGCAACTCGACGAAGTCCGAGGCCGGCTCACTCCCTTTCTCAGGGACACCCTCGTGGGTATGAACTACGCTTATTATGAACCGCCCGGCGCCCAGATACTTCGCGTCAATCCTCTGCTGGTGCGTTCCCATGATTTTTCGGGAGACACAGTCATTGGGATTGAGGGAGTCTGGCAGGCACCTCGCCTGTTCGGGGCCGGATCGCCCGCTGGCGGAGGGGCTCACCTTATCGGTTCACTTGCTGACCTACCTTATGTTCTCGCCGAAATTGAACAAGACTTTATCGCTCCGGACCATATCCAAGCCCTGATTTGGAGGGAGTTGGTGCCTGCGCTTCTCACGAACTCCATCCTGCCCCGCTGGTGGGATGTGAGTCGAAATGAACTTCATGCCGTCGCGCTTTACCAGCGAGCTGGAGAAGAGCTGTTGAGCGTTTCCGCAAAGAACGAAGATGTCCGGAATAGAGTTTTGGCGATCCTTTCCGACCACATGCTCCCGCAGCGATTAGGGATGGTGGAGCGCGATCTCCGGGAACGTCGGCCCACGGAAGCCCTTTCGGCGGTAACTCCCGCGGATATGTTTTATCTTACGGCCGAGTTTCGGCAGAAGTTTCCCGCAGATTTTGGCTCTTTGGGACCCTTAAGTCAAGAACTCGACAGTCTTTCACGACTGCATCCGACCCAGGTCTCCTGGACGCGTTTGTCGCGCGACTTCGGCGTCCCACATCCGGTTCTGGCGCAAAGCTACGCCCGCGAACTTCTGAATGTGAAACCATTTCCGGCGTTGGCAGGTTTCTCCAGTCGGCTGATGGCTGAGTCGTGGGACTCCACTAATTTGTATTGGGCGCGTTTGGCGGATGAGATGAACTATTCGCCGGTTGCATTGAACCGCCTGGTACCCGAATTGACCCGCCGCATGGTGCAGCGGATTTTTGCGACCGATACCGAAGATTTTCCGGCTGTTCTTCGGGCTATGCAAGAAACGGGAGAAGAGTTTCGGAAGGGCAAGGTTGTTTCAGTGTCTATGACATCTCCTTCCACACCTTGAACTGTATCTTTAACAGAACCAAGTAACGGATAGGCTTAACGCAAACTAACGTGGTGGGTAGATTATGGCGAAAAAACAATTTCTGCTTCTCGTGTGCGTGTTTGCCGGGTTCGTCGCTATCTCCGGAATTCAGACGGCGGCCCAACAGGGCGAACCCAACATTCATGTTGTTGTCGAAATGGTTCAATTGAACGTGGCCGTTACCGATAACAAAGGAAATTACGTGACGGGCTTGCGTCCGCAGGACTTCTCCATAACTGAGGATGGAGTTCCCGAGAAACTAGCCACCTTCGGGGAAGGCGACGGTCCTACCCGAAGATTAATGGAAAATCTGCCGTCTGGTACCGAAGTCTCGGCCGAACCCGGGGGAGGCGAACCCGCTGGTATTCCCGGTCACGAGGCGCTCGACGCGCCCGCAGGTGGAGCGAACGTTTTTATCTTGTTCGATACCAGCAACTACATGTATCGCGGATTCGTTTTCGCGCAAGATGCGATCGCAGACTTTGTCCGGTCACTGGAGAATGCCGATCGGATAGCTCTCTACTCTTACAGTCGCGACCTTTCCCGTGCTGCGCCGCTCACCTCTGACCGATCGCAGGTTTTGCGCGGCGTGCGTGCGACCGTGGCCGGTGACGATGCCGCCCTTTACAACTGTCTGCTGTTGACCGTGAAAGACGCCGCCCAGTTGACCGGAAAGAAGGTTGTGGTCGTCTTTTCAAATGGTCCCGATAACGCCAGTATGGTTCCTCCAGAAGACGTTGCCGAACTGGCCCAGTCAACGGGAACGAGCATTTACATGATTAGCACTCGGCTGGCGCAACTAGAGCCGGTTTCCACTGCGGTGTTCGAACGCATGACCAAGGCAACAGGCGGCAAAGCCTACTTTGCCAAAAACTGGAAGGATGAGCAGAAAGCGTTTGCCTCAATCCGCGACGACCTCGCACATCTTTATTCCTTAAGCTATTACCCTCAGGCAAATCTCAATCATGGCTGGCGGGCGATTACCGTCAAGCTGGTTGGCGATCATGTGAAGAAATATCACATACGCACGCGCGATGGTTATCGCTGGGAGCCACGACGGTTCGCTTCGGGAGCCACGAGATCCTCGTTGGAATCGCCTCACGCGCCAGCAGGAGGGACGGGACAGTAGTTAGCTAGGTTGAAACCGATGAGGCTGATTTCCACTTTGGAGATCGCCTGCCATATCCGCCTTCAATTCTGTACGACTGCCCGTTGAGATGCTTCCGATTTGTCGCAGCTAGGCAGGTTTTGCTCCGCGAATCTTCCTCACCAGCATCAACAATGGATCGTAAAACTCATCCACTACGCGTTCCTTAAGAGGAATGATTGCATTATCGGTAATGTGGATTTCCTCGGGACATACTTCCGTGCAGCACTTGGTGATGTTGCACAAGCCAATGCCGAGCTCATCTTTGAGCAGGCGGGTGCGTGATTTCGAATCGAGGGGATGCATTTCGAGTCCGGCAACTCGCACAAAAAACCTTGGTCCGCCGAAGTGCTCCATATCTTCGTGCTCGCGGAGAACGTGGCAAACATTCTGGCAGAGGAAACATTCAATGCACTTACGAAACTCCTGCACCCGATCTACGTCGGCCTGATACATCTTCCAGTCGGTTCCGGGCTTGGGAGTAAACGGAGGAATTTTCTTGTTCACGCGGTAATTCCAGGAAACGTCGGTGACCAGATCTTTGATCAGGGGGAACGACTTCATGGGCTGAACTGTGATGGGCTTGTCTAAGGGAAGCGAATCCATGCGGGTCTTGCAGGTCAGGCGTGGTCGTCCGTTCACCTCTGCCGAACAGGAGCCGCATTTGCCCGCTTTGCAGTTCCAACGCACCGCCAGGTCGGGTGCCTGGTGAGCCTGAATGTGGTGGAGCGCGTCCAGCACGACCATCCCGGGCACAATCGGCACGCGATATGTGACGGCCTGTCCGCCATCACGGTTTCCCCGGAACACCTCAAAAACTGCTTCCGCCATTTGGCGATCCTCCGACACTCTTCTTATTTCTCTTCTGCAACCAGTTGCTTCAGTTCCCCCGGCATTTCAGCAACCGGCGCCTGGCGAAGTTTCATGGAACTTCCATCGCGGGCAATCACATTATTCTTGGCAGCCCAAACTGGATCGTAATCAGGATGGTCAATGCGGCTATGGGCACCGCGGCTTTCCTCGCGTGCCAATGCGCAACGAGTGACAGCCTCGGAAACGGTCAGCATTGACTTAATATCTTGAGCGAGGTGCCAGCCTGGATTAAACATTCGCGACCCCTCGACGCTTATACGTCCCGCTCGCTCTTTTAGTTTTTCGAGTTCAGCGAGTGCGCGGGTGAGATCTTCTTTAGTTCGGAAGATGCCCACGAGGTTCTGCATGGTGTCCTGCAAGTCCCGATGGATCGTATACGGATTCTCGCCACTCTTGCGTTCAAAAGGAACCAGCATCTCGTGCGCTGCTTCTTCAATCTGTCCGGAGTCAACCGGAGTATTAGTTACGGTCTTAGCGTGCTCGGCAGCCGCCTGTCCGGCACGTCGGCCAAAGACCAGAAGATCCGAAAGGGAATTGCCGCCCAGCCGGTTTGCACCGTGAAGCCCGGCCGCTGCCTCGCCCGCCGCAAAAAGCCCCGGTAGTGTTGATTGAGCTGTCTCAGCCTCAACGCGAATTCCCCCCATCATGTAATGGCAAGTTGGGCCGACTTCCATTGGGCCGGCGGTGATGTCCACATCCGCGAGTTCTTTGAATTGGTGATACATGCTCGGCAGTTTCTTCTTCACGTACTCGGCGGGTTTGTGGGATATGTCGAGATATGCTCCTCCGTGCTCCGTTCCACGTCCCTCCCGGACTTCTGTATAAATGGAACGTGCCACCACGTCGCGGGTCGAAAGTTCCATCCGCTTCGGATCGTACTTCTCCATGAAACGTTCGCCGAGTTTGTTGCGAAGAATTCCGCCTTCGCCGCGCACTGCTTCGGTGACGAGAAGCCCCTGCACTCCCGGCGGCCAAACCATTCCTGTGGGATGAAATTGCACGAATTCCATATCCAGCAAGTCCGCGCCGGCGTTGTAGGCGAGGGCCATGCCATCGCCGGTGTACTCCCACGAATTCGAAGTAATCTTGTACGACTTACCGATGCCGCCAGTAGCCATCACGATGGATTTTGCCCGGAAGACCACGAATCGTCCCTGTTCTCGCCAGTATCCGAACGCTCCTGCGATGCGATCCCCATCTTTGAGCAGGCGGGTGATCGTGCATTCCATAAAAACGTCAATCCCTAATTGCACACCACGGTCCTGCAACGTGCGAATCATTTCGAGGCCGGTACGATCCCCTACGTGGCACAAACGCTTGAAGGTATGACCACCAAAGGCGCGCTGCAAAATATTGCCGTCGGCTGTGCGGTCAAAAAGTGCGCCCCACTGTTCAAGTTCCCGCACACGGTCAGGGGCTTCCTGGGCGTGAAGTTGAGCCATGCGCCAGTTGTTCAGCAGTTTGCCGCCGCGCATGGTATCGCGAAAGTGAGTCCGCCAGTCGTCCGCGTGATCCACGTTGGCCATCGCCGCCGCGATTCCGCCCTCCGCCATCACNNTCCCGAGAAGTGATTTACAAACCACCCCTACCTTCGCGCCTTGCGCGAGGGCTTCAAGCGCGGCGCGCAGTCCAGCACCGCCCGCACCAATAATTAATACATCATGGTCGTGAGTTTCGAATTCCATGGTCAGAAAAGTCTCATGTCGGTGATTGAGCCACACGCAACCAACCTGATGTAAAGATCGGTAAGACCCACTGTTATCAGACTAACCCATGCGTAAAGCATGTGGCGCTCGTTCAGGACGGTCAGCCACGACCAGGCTGTATGACGTGAACCCCCAAACCTGGCGCAAGAAAAGCAATCAAGCTTCCCCCCTATGAGATGGCGAAGGGAGTGACAAGACAACGCGTAAATCGTAAGTAGAGTGACGTCGAGCAGCATAATGACGGTGCCGACTCCGACTCCAAAATGGCCATCAAAAACGAACGCGCGCACCGCGTCGCGCCATAAGAACGCGAGAAAAATGAAACCGATATACAAAAAGTAACGATGCAGATTCTGAAGAATGAATGGGAATGCACTCTCCCCACGGTAACGGCGTTTGCTGGGCTCGGCGACGGCGCAGGCAGGCGGGTCAAGAAAAAAAGCGCGGTAGTACGCCTTGCGATAGTAGTAACAAGTGACCCGAAATCCGAGAGGGAACGCGAGGATCAGCAGCGCCGGCGACCACGGCCACCATCTATGGTGGGCGTCAATAAGTGGCGAATAGAATGGTGAAAGATATGGCCCCCACTCGTAGAATCTTCCTTCAAGAGCACGCAGAGTCGCATAAGCGCCGAATACGCCGAGCAGAATGATAACGGGTATTAATTCCAGCCACCACGCGTCCGGTCGCATCGTGGCGCCGAGATGGTGTTGCCCGCTCGTGGTAGAACCTGCTGACATAAAGTCACCGCCTGAGTGTTAATAGAGTAAACAGAAAAATTGTCTTTAAGTCAAAAATGGCGCAATCGGAATTCTGAACAACCTGCTTCATTCAACCATCACCGCGCCCGGGCAGAATAATTTGGCGGGAACTTCCAGTCAATGACCGACGTAACACTTATTGTCAGGAGGTGTCTATGCATCTACTTGGATTCTTCATTTTCCCGTTCTTTGGATTTGGGTTTGTCCTCTATTTCCTTCCGACAATTGTCGCCCTGATGCGCGAGAGGCACGACAGGCTTTCCATCTTCCTGCTGAATTTCTTTTTGGGATGGAGCGGTATTGGTTGGATCATTTGCCTGGTGTGGGCGTGTAAAAGCGAACGGATCGTGTACGTGCAAGCTCCGCAGCGCAATTAAGCAAGCATTCGCGCCGCTTCCTTCGCGTAATACGTAAGTATAACGCCGGCACCCGCGCGCCTAATCGAAATCAGGGACTCCATCATTACGCGATCCCGGTCAATCCAATTATTTCTCGCAGCAGCTTCGATCATTGCGTACTCGCCCGAAACCTGGAACGCCGCCAATGGCAGATCGAACCGTTCTCGCGCAGCGGCAATCACATCGAGATACGGTAACGCAGGCTTCACCATAATCATGTCCGCGCCCTCTTCAATGTCAGCCCCAATCTCGCGCATGGCTTCGCGCAAGTTTGCTCCATCCATCTGATAAGAGCGGCGATCGCCGAATTGCGGCACGGAACCAGCGGCTTCACGAAACGGGCCATAGAAGCCGGAAGCGAACTTCGCCGCATACGAAAGAATAGGAGTATTGGAGAATTCCGCCTGATCCAAAGCCTTGCGGATCGCGCCCACTCGTCCGTCCATCATGTCGGACGGTGCAACGATATCCACGCCGGCGCGGGCCAGCGAGACAGATGTGCGGGCAAGAAGCTCTAATGTCTCATCGTTGACAATTTCGAAGTCCGGCTGAACCCGGGCTGCGATCTCCTCCAATTTTCTTGCGGCCCCTCGTGAAGTTTCGCGGGTAGGCACTTCTACTTGCATAGCCGCCGCCCCCAACGAGTTCGGAGTCTGCCCAGTTCGCACAACTCCGCAATGTCCGTGTGACATGTATTCGCACAGGCAAACGTCGCCGATGACGATCATTTGCGGAATCTCGCGTTTGATGGCGCGGGTCGCCTGCTGCACGATTCCACTTTCGTCCCATGCGCCTGAGGCAACCTCGTCTTTCTTTTCGGGCAGGCCGAAAAGAATGACTGCGAGGACACCCAACGACGATGCTTCACGCACCTCTTTTACGGCCTCGTCCACAGAAAGATTGAATACACCGGGCATGGAGCGTACTTCTTTGCGTACGCCCTTGCCGGAACACACAAATAATGGGTAGACGAATGCTTCTGGAGTCAGCCGTGTCTCGCGCACCAGCGAACGCAAAGGCTCACTCTGGCGAAGACGGCGCATCCGCGTTGTAGGAAATGCCACGGCATGATTCTAGCAGGGAGAAGAAATGATGAAGTACTTATTGCTTCTTCGGAGCTGGCGCAACAGCGGGTTTTGCAAATCTCGATTTATCAATGGGAACATTCTGCTGCATTTGCTCTATTTGAATTGTGGAACTGCCTCGAGGGCGCGAAGTCGTCCAACGGAACGGCGTTTTGACCCCGCCTTGATCCCGGTAGTCGCTGTAATCAATTTGCTCGGGATTTAACCCCAGCGGCGATTCCGCGTAACGCACCTCTCGCACTAACAGCGACGACTGCTCGTCGAAATAGAGCCGCATGGGTGGTTGTCCCTCAATCGCTCCTAAAATGACATACGTGGAGCGGTCCCCAATTTTGTCTTCACGCTCCACGCGCAATTCCTTGAACACTTTTTTAGCGTCAGCGGGAAACTGCGGATCGGCATCGAGCCGGGAGGAGGCGACGTCGGAACTGGACATTTCCCGCAAAGGGCGGCCCGGAGCGACCGACCAGCCTTCCTGCCCATCGTAAGCAGTCACATTTTCTCCGTTGGGGAGGTGCATCACTACTGCGGTTTTGTCAGGGCCCTGAACAAAAATGTCCACTGGAAACTGGCGCGGGCCAAAGGTAACTTTGCCCTGTTCCGCCCGGCTTCGCACTTTCTGGATTGCCGGCATGCCGCCCACGGCCTGAACATATTTGTCGAGAATCTGATCCACGCTTGGCAGATTCGCCGGAGGCGCTTCCTCATCCAAACCTGCCGGAAAAGGCGGAGTCACCTCGGCGCTGATTATCGGAATCGCCACTGGCTTCGGAGATCCGCGATGGCAAGTGAAGCAAGTCACCTGGCGATGGCTGTCGAAGTTTTCCTGGTTGATGATAATCATCATCTGCATCATTTTGCGCGCGATCTGCTTGGGCTTTTTGTCGTCCTTTTCGAACGAACCTTCCATGTGACAAAAATCGCACTGGACGCCAAGGGATGAGGTCATGAACTGCATCGCCGGAATGAGTTGATCGGAGGGAACGTCCTTCAGCACCTTGATGTTCTTATAAACCTGCTCCGCTGTTTTCGAAGGCGAAGGCTCCGGATGCGCTTCGCCGGATTGTGCTTTCAGCGAAACGCCCACAATCAATAAAAAGCCTGTAACTGTCACGAGGATCGCTGCGGTTCTGATTTTGGACATGGATGAAAGACCGATTACCGGCATGCCACATTCTATTGCAAAACTAAGCGCACGAAAACTTGGCCCGGGGGTACGTCCCGTCTGTCCCCCGCGTTTCTGTCCCCCGCGTTTCCCCCGGATGACTCTATCTCATAACTCACTTTGGTTTGACCCTTCTGACAGAAGCTCTTAAACTTATTCAGCGTTCTCTTCTGCCTTTCCGGATAAGGGGGTTTCCTGAAATATTGGCTTCGCATTTGTGTATGTGCCTGTGTGTTGGCGGTTGGGACAAAATTTGCCCCGGCGCAGAACACGGGTGTCACGCTCGACAACAGCGAAGCCCTGTTTACTGTTCTCACGGCTGTGAATGTCTGCGGATACGATGTTGAACTGGAGGACTCCGATCCTTTACGAGCGCGCATCCGCAACGAGGTTTCCGCCCGGGTCGCCGGATCAGAACTTGCGACCAACGCCTCTCAAGCCATGTGCCAGTTCTACGATCTGCATAAAGAAGCCGATCCTCTGCACAATGTAGCTCAATATGTCTCCTTGGCATTGGTTCTTAATCCACCCCCCGCGCTAACGCCCAAAGTAAAAGACGCGGACGTTCCGCCGGATGCCGCGGCCATTGTAGGGTTTTTGCCGTTAATGCAGAAGTTCTATGAGGCGGCCGCACTTCATTCGATTTGGACCAGCCATGCCCTGGCGTATGCCGATTTCATAAAGCGCTACCATGATCCTCTTTCGAACATGCTATTCCAGACGGAGGCGTATCTAAAATTGCCGTCTGCGGGGTATCTCGGCCGCAGCTTTACGGTTTACATAGATCCCATGGGCGCACCCGGCCAAACAAATGCGCGCAATTACGGTGCGGACTACTTCGTAGTGATTTCTCCAGCGAGGAACGCTCCGCTGAAAATGGAGCAGATACGCCATACCTATCTTCATTATCTGCTTGATCCGCTGGCGTCGAAGTATCCAGCCTTGGTGAAGAATGTTGATCCCTTGCTCCAATCACTGAAGGCTGCGCCCATGGATGAAAGCTTCAAGAACGATTCGTCGCTGTTGATTACCGAGTGCCTGATTCGCGCCATTGAAGCTCGAACCGGAACGGTCAAGGCGACCGACGCTGAACGAGAACAAGCAGTTCAGGCCTCCATGGACCAGGGTTTCGTTCTTACGCGTTATTTCTACGATTCGCTGGCACAATTTGAGAAAGATCCCGCGGGATTGAAGAGCGTTTACGGCGCAATGATCTCCGGCATAGATGTGGGCAAGGAACAGAAGCGGATTTCGCAGATGCAATTTGCCGCGAAGGCGGACCCGGAGCTTTTGCATATTTCGCGCCCCTCCGAGCGCAAGCTGTTGATCGTTGCCCAGGAGAAACTCTCGACCGGCGACGCGGATTCTGCGCAGAAGCTGGCGCAACAAGCGTTGGATGAGAAGAAGGAAGATCCCGGAAGGGCATTATTTATTTTGGCGCAAGTCGCGACCATGCACCGG
>PNAR01000201.1 GCA_003169715.1 Acidobacteriaceae bacterium
CAAGATCGGCGTTGAGCTGCGCAATCAATATGTCCTGGGATACCGTCCGAACAAAGTCGTGCGCGACGGCAAATGGCGTAAGATAAAAGTGAAATTACTTGCGCCCAAGGGCTTGCCACCGCTGCGGGTATATGCCAAGACGGGATACTATGCACCTTCGGAATAGCCGATTTGTTGGTCTGCTTCTAGTTTTTCTCTCAATTAATCTTCTTTCAAATGGTTCGGCGAGCGAGGCTCAGAACGGTCCGTCCCAAACGCCTGCGCCGACAACTGCCGCACCAGGCACTACTTCGCCTCAAGCTCAAACCCCGCAATCAACCGCACCAACAACTCCGCCGCCGGATCAAACTCAACCTGCCGGTACGCAGCCTGCAAGCAATGACAATGGAGTTTTTGTTTTTAAGACGCAGGTGGAAGAGGTTGTCCTTCACGCGACCGTGGTGGACGACAAAATGCACCTCATTACCAATCTCGACCGAGGCGCGTTCACTGTACTCGAGAACAACGTTCCGCAGACTATCACCTCGTTTCACCGGGAGGATGTACCGGTTGCTATGGGAATTGTGATTGACAATTCTGGTTCTATGCGGGAAAAGCGCGACAAAGTGAACAAAGCGGCGATTAATCTCGTTCGCGCCAGCAATCCGGACGATCAAGTCTTTGTGGTTAATTTTAACGACGAATACTATCTCGACCAGGATTTCACCGGGGACATCAAGAAACTCAGCAACGCTCTCGAAAAAGTGGAAGCCCGTGGCGGTACCGCGCTCTATGACGCACTTGTTGCTTCATGGGACGACTACTTAAAGAAAAATACCAAATTGCAAAAGAGGGTTTTGTTCGTGGTGACTGATGGTGAAGACAATGCCAGCACAGACACTTTGGAGCAGGCGGTTCATGACCTTCAGCAGGAAGGCGGCCCGACGGTATACGCAATAGGCTTGCTCGGCGAAGAGAAGGCCCGCCGCGCCAGGCGAGCGCTCGAGACTATCGCTGAACGAACCGGTGGAATCGCATTTTTCCCCAAGACGCTCGATGAAGTAGACGAAATCAGCCGAACGGTAGCTCATGACATCCGCAATCAATACACGATCGGATATAAACCGAAAACTCCAAAGACCGCCGGCGGTTATCGCACAATTCACGTGGATGCGCGAGCGAAGGGCTACAAGAAACTAACAGTGAGAACCCGCACTGGGTATTATCCTGGACAGGAGAACGCTCCCGGCGGTGCTTTTTAGAAGTGGCCGTCCGTAATCCATCTATCTGCTTAATAATTGACGCTGCATTGCCGCTTCCGTAGTCTGTAATTGAATACGTCCCAATGAAAACAATGGAGCATACCCGCCTCCGCGTGGCCGACGACATTACTAGGTTGGTCGGCGAGACTCCCATGTTGCGTCTTCGACGCATCGTCCCAGTCGGAGCCGGGGAAGTTTACGCAAAGCTCGAATATTTGAACCCGGGCGGCAGTGTGAAGGACCGGGCGGCAATAGGAATTATCCGCCGGGCTGAAGAAGATGGAATGCTCAAGCCGGGCGGCACGATCGTTGAGGCGACGGCTGGCAACACAGGGATTGGGCTGGCTTTGATCGGAGTGAATCGCGGATACAAGGTTGTTTTGTTTGTGCCCGAAACCTTCTCAGAAGAGAAAGTGATAATTATGCGGGCTCTTGGCGCTGTGGTGACCCGCACTCCTGACGCGGATGGAATGCAGGGCGCAATCACCCGAGCGAAAGAATTTGTAGCGGGCAACGCAAATTCGTTCATGGCGGGGCAGTTCGAAAATCCCGCCAATCCCGATTATCACTACAAAACCACGGCAGTGGAGATTTTTGAGCAGATGGAAGGACGGATTGACGCCATCGCAATTGGATCAGGAACTGCCGGAACGTTTACCGGCATCGCGCGATACTTAAAAGAACGGCTGCCACGAGTGCTCACATGCGTGGTCGAAACGCAAGGCTCGGTTCTGGGCGGTGGCAAACCCGGCAAGCACAAAGTGGAGGGTATCGGCGCAAGCTTTATTCCGAAAAATTTCGATCCGAAAGTGTGCGACGAAATCATGATGGTGAGCGACGCTGATGCCTTCGACACCGTCAAACAACTGGCTTCCCAAGAGGGAGTTCTCGGGGGATCGAGCGCAGGCGCCAACGTATTCGCGGCGTTGCAAATTGCGCGGCGGTTAGGAGTGGGAAAGCGCGTTGTGACGATAATTCCCGACTCAGCCGAGCGGTATCTCTCCAAGAAAATCTTTGAAGGCGGGATTTGAAGGAATTGTATTGATACGGGTTATGCCAGGAGGCGGGATTACTAACTGCGAGTTGCCCATCGGGTTAATGGTTCTATTTGATAAGCGACTCTCGGAAATGGTAAGGCTCGGGGAACCACAATGAAGAAGGCGTGTTGCCGCTCCTTAGTTTGGCTTCCTCTACTATGTGTCAGTTCGTGCTGCTTCGGTCAAGTAATAACAATTCGCATCATCAATGGAAAGAATGGACACCCACTGTCCAAGCAACCAGCCACAATCTCTCTGCTCTATGCCAAAGGCGAGAAAGCTCCGGTAACAGGCGATTTCATTATGCGTTCCGAAACTGATGTAAATGGCGGGGCGCGATTTACTCTACCCGACCCTCCCCCGGCACATTTGTCTGTAGATGCCCGTTTAACGTCGGAGTATTGGTATTGTGGATGTGGGCTATTAGTGGTTACAAAGGAACTGATCCAGAAGGGAATCGTGGAAGGTGCCGCATTTAGCTCGGCCAACTCGCCGGTGACGGCGGAGCCTGGGGAAGTCGTTTTCGTAGTTCGTCCCTTCACGTTTATTGAACGGCTCCTGTATCCGCTTTTGAAGGAGTAGCAAACTGATATGACTGGAAAGAAGCTCCAGGGATTCGCAACTCGCGCCATTCATGCCGGCCAGCAACCAGACGAGGAAACAGGCGCTGTTGCGCCTCCCATTTATCCGACGTCAACTTACGTCCAGCAGGAAATTGGCAAGCATAAGGGCTACGAGTACGCCCGCGTCTCTAACCCCACACGCGATCGGCTCGAAGAGAACCTCGCTGCGCTCGAAGGCGGCATCGGATCAAGAGTCTTCGCCAGCGGAATGGCAGCTATCAATGCTATCTGCACGATGTACAAATCCGGCGACCATGTAGTGTGTGGAAACAATTTGTATGGAGGTGTCCCGCGCCTGTTTAACCAGGTTCTCGCGGGTTACGGATTCGAATTCACCTACGTTGACTCCTCTGATGTAAGAGAGGTCCAGCGAGCCATCCGTAAAAACACGCGGATGGTTTACATCGAGACGCCGGCAAATCCGCTCATGTCTCTCAGCGACATTCGAGCGATCAGCGAAGTGTGCCGCGGCACCAAAGCCGAGTTAGTCGTGGACAACACTTTCATGTCTCCGTACTTTCAGCAGCCGATTCCATTGGGCGCGGATATGGTGGTTCACTCGACCACCAAATTTCTCAATGGACACAGTGATGGTTTGGGCGGTGCGGTGGTTTGCACACGGCCAGAACAGATGGAGGAACTTGGATTCGTACAGAAGGCGGCGGGCGCGATTCTTTC
>PNAR01000509.1 GCA_003169715.1 Acidobacteriaceae bacterium
GTTGTGGACCCTCCGCCCCAGCAGCCAGGGTTTTATCGGGATGCAAAGGGGGCGCTGAAACGGCAAGTGCCGCGATTTCGCATCTACGGGCTTGATGCCGAAGGCCAGGTCGTGACGGAACTCACGCCGTCCAACGCTAAGATCACGTGGAGCGTTCATCTCGCTAACAAGAAAGCCGCGTGGTATCAGTTCCAGATTGCGTTGGATATTCCGGAGGTGGATTCAGCGCCCCATTCCTACATGCGCAACCTTGCGATTTCCAATCGTGATGGGCTAGTCATTGATCCCGGCAGCCGCGAAATAACCGGAATCAACACGCAAGGCCCAAATTATGCATTCGATACCGGAAAGTTCATGGGCATTCCGGTTTACCTTGGCGAAATCCGCACCGACGACCAAGGACGCTTGCTTGTTTTTGGAGGCCGCGGCAAATCGGCTTCGTACAACAATAGTCTGGCGCTCACCTTTGCCAACAACGAGGGTTGGTACGACGATACATCGGACGGACCGGTCACAGCGACAGTCAACTTCCAGGGAAAAGCACTGAAGGTTGATCCTGCATGGATTGTGGTCGCGCCTCCGAACTACGCGCCGTCGCAAAAATCGGTTCGCACCATGTGGGATTTGATGCGCGACACGGCGATCAAAGCGAAAATGATTCCTGCCCCGACTCGTGCATCATTCAACACTGACATTCGGCCCATCTTCGAACGGCTGTCACGACTGCAATGGGTGAATGCAGGTTTTGCTGCGGCGTTTGGATGGCGCGGCCCGAATAATTATGCGTCCGCTGAATCGCTTGCCAGATTCAGCCAGAATAATCCGAACGATGAAGAGATGAGGCGAACCATCGCCACTCAGTTTCGCAACTTCGGTCTGGATGCGTGGTCGCCAAAACCGTGGCCACGGCAGTATGGCGATGCCATGAACATTCCCCCGACCCATTCGCCACGACAGAATTCGGCGCTGAGTAACACTCAGCTTGAACTGCTTCAACAATGGGCGAATGGTAATTTCGATTCGGATTACGTCCCAGTGCAACCGATGGGCCTTGACGATGTTCCGATGCCGGAGAGGGGGGCTATGCTCGACCGCGCCTCGCTGGAATTTTGCCTCGCCGACGCCTTTCATCCCGGCTGCGAAATGACTTGGCCCATGCGCCATTCCAGCCTGTACATGGCGCCGTTTCGAATTGCGCAAATGGCGCAAAATTTTGTTGAACCCCAGTACGGAGCGGTGATGAATCCCAGCGAAATGTTGGGCTTGCTTCCATACGGGCCTTTGGGGCCACAGGTTCCGGGCGGAATCACTCGCTGGATGGCGCTTCCCTGGCAGACTGACACCGCCAGTTGCCGTTCTGGATATACCAAAAATTATGATCCGTATTTGCCGACATTTTGGCCGGCGCGTGTTCCAAACCAAATTCTGACGGACGCGAACTACAAGATTGTGATGGACGCGCAGCGTCCCCTCGCCGAACGGCTGACGGCATTCGCGCAACGCGTATCGTGGGCTCGACCTTTGGGCAGCAGCGGATACACTTCGCAGATTAATAACATGATTGATAATTTTTGGGAGATGGGCGTGATCGAGCAGCGTCCGGGCCCGGACGATCCCAATTTTCCGTCGTCATTGGAAGTGGAGAATTTGCCGCAGCCGACAGTTGAACGGCTGGCTGCTGACGGTGGTTCGCCGAATGCCGCGGATGAAATTGATTTGACCGGCATCGAGAAGGTTCGGCGCTTCCCCCATGGACTCAAAGACTAGGTTGCGCGAGGTTGATGTCCTCATCGTCGGCGCTGGACCCGCCGGCGCAACCGCCGCCCTGAATCTCCCCCCGACGCGGACGGTTGCACTGACTGATCTGGATTCGAGTTCTCGTCCAAGGATTGGAGAATCGTTACCGCCCGCAGCTCGGCGACTCTTCAACGACATGGGCCTCTGGGAATCTTTTCAGTCTCAGGGACATTCTCCCTGCT
The DNA here is from genome assembly GCA_003169715.1 of Acidobacteriaceae bacterium. GTDB lineage: Bacteria > Acidobacteriota > Terriglobia > Terriglobales > Acidobacteriaceae > PALSA-188. The sequence goes on from PNAR01000509.1 coordinate 1,980, forward strand.
ACGGCAATCGTTCCGTATGGGGATCGGCGCAACCCATCGAGACAGATTTCCTCCGCGACCCCGATGGTCATGGCTGGCATATTGATCGGGCGCGATTCGACCTGTGGCTTCGCGGTATCGCGGTGGATCGCGGCGCGATATTTCTCTCGCCGGGCCGCCTGAATTCCATTGAATGGGATGGACGAAGCTGGCGTGCAAAAGCTGGAACGGACGAGGGTGACATCGAACTAATTGCGCGAGTGGTGATTGACGCCGGGGGACGTGCGAGCCCAGTCGCTCGTTCTTTGGGCGCGCGCCGCAAATTAGCGGATAAGCTCGTCTGTAGTTGGGTGTCCGGAAAAGCGCGGCCGATTCATCGCAGCGCGGGCTTCACTTATGTCGAAGCCGCCGAGGATGGATGGTGGTACGCCGCGCCGCTCGCCGGTGGACGTCGAGTACTCGCGTTTCACACTGATTCCGATCTGCCCACGGCGCGCGCAGTCGCCGATCCGAAAAAACTGTTGGAACGCGCCGCCACAAGCGACGAATTGGGCGCGGTATTAGCCGAATCCGGCTTCGTCCTCGAACACTCAGGCTTTTCCGCCGCGCACAGTGCTATCCTTCAGCCCTTTGCCGGTCCAGCATGGTTCGCGGCGGGCGATGCTGCTTGTAGTTTTGATCCGCTGTCGTCCCAGGGGCTTCTGAACGCCCTCTTCACAGGATTGGCCGCAGCCGAAGCGGCAGACCGCCATTTGGCAGGCGCAGAGGATGCATTCCTCGAATACTCGGAGACCGTAAATCAGGTTTACGCGGTCTATCAACAACACCTCTTTCATTGGTATGGCTCCGAGGTACGCTGGAGCGATAAACCGTTCTGGCAGCGGCGGCACGTCTAGCACCGGACACGGGGCCGATTTTAACTGCGAAGGATCCTAAGGACCACATTTGGTCCCTTCGTGTACCTTAGTGTCCTTCGTGGTCAACGAATTGGCCTTTCGCCCGCCCCTAAATTGACTTAGCCCACCCTGCAAACTACCATCGCTCCCAACCATGTCCCACGACCCTCTGGCCGGAGAACTGCTCGGGCACTATCGTCTGCTCGAGCAAATTGGAGCGGGCGGCATGGGTGTGGTTTATCGCGCCCAGGACGAACGGCTCAATCGGCATGTCGCAGTCAAGGTTCTTCCTCCCGGAAGCCTCGCCGATGAAGACACGCGCAAGCGGTTCAAGCAGGAAGCGCTGGCGCTCGCGCGGCTGAACCATCCGAATATTGCGACCGTGTTTGATTTCGATTGCGAGGGGACGACCGACTTCCTGGTGATGGAATTGTTGACGGGACAGACCCTGGCCGACAAACTGCGCGCCGGTCCGCTGCCTCCAGACCAAGTCATAAAGTATGGGATTCAGGTAGCTGAAGGCCTGGCCGCCGCACATCACCAAGGCATCCTGCATCGCGACCTCAAGCCCGGCAACCTTGGTTTGACTGCCCAGGGCAGAGTGAAGATTCTCGACTTCGGCCTGGCAAAACTCCTGACGGCCGACCCGATGGACGTCACCATGAGTATGACAGGCGCGGGACTGGCGAAGGGCACTCTCGCCTATATGGCGCCCGAGCAGCTTCGCGGGGAGAACATTGACGCACGAGTGGATATCTACGCGGCGGGATCAGTCCTCTATGAAATGGAAACGGGGAAACGTCCGCACCCGCAGGAGTACGGGCCTCTTCTTATTAACGCGATCCTGAACCAGGAACCCGCGCCTCCCTCTAACCTGAATCGAAGCGTGACTCCGGCGCTGCAAGCCGTCACGCTCAAGGCTTTGGAGAAAGATCCGAAGTTGCGCTACCAGTCTGCCCAGGAATTAGCTTCCGATCTGGAACGGCTACACACTGCCACCGTGCCGGTTGCGGTTCAGCAGGCTTCCCAGCGGCGTCTGCGCCGAATGTTTCGCATTGCGATACCCGTTGCCGGCGTCCTCGTTCTTGCCATCGCCGCATGGCTGGCTTCGCGCAGGTTGCAGTTGCGCGCGACCAACGGCCCGCGCCCGATGCTGCTGATTGGAGATTTCGAAAATAAAACTGGCGAACCGGTTTTCGACAACACGCTGCGTGAAATGTTTACTTCCAGTCTCGAACAGTCGCAAGTAGTGCAGGTGTTTCCGGCGAGCCGTCTGGTTGACGTTCTACAGCGTATGGGGGCTCCTCCGGGTCAGCGCATTGACGAGAATACCGGGCGCGAAATTTGTCTGCGCGAGGGCCTGAAGGCATTTTTAATCGGCTCAATCGCGCGCTTCGGGCACACTTATAATCTGGTGGTCCGCATTGAGTCTCCCTCTGGGTCTGACATTGTTACCGACAGCGAAACCGTTTCGAGCGCCGACGATATTCCGAAAAAGGTAGATGCAATTGCAGCGACAGTGCGCCATAAACTCGGCGAATCTCTGCAATCGCTGAAAGATAATTCCGCTCCGCTGGCACAGGTAAGTTCGTCCTCCCTCGATGCGGTGCGCTACTTCACCACGGGGAAAGACAGCCTTTACAAAGGAGATCCTTCGCAGGCGGTTCTGATGTTCACCAAGGCGTTGGAACTTGATCCCAACTTTGCCGTTGCCCATGAATATCTCGGTCAAAGCTACAACTATCTGAACCAATATGATCGGGGAGCCGGGGAAATACGTCAGGCAGCCAAGCTTGCCGACCGCGCCTCGGAACCGGAGCGGCTTCGGATCATGGCCGCTTACTACGCAACGTTGTTGGATTTTCAAAAGGAGTGCGAAAATTATCAGCTTCTCGCCGAACTGCAACCATCAGACCCAGCTCCCTTCGTGAACCTTGGCGTTTGCAATGCGGAAAATAGCGATTATGCAGCCGCTGTATCGTTCACCGAGAAAGCTCTTAAGTTAGTGCCTCAGTCGGATATCAGGATTAATCTCGCGTCACAATTGCTTTCGGAAGGAGACACGGAAAAAGCCTTTCAGGTCGCACAGCCGTTTGCCAGGGATTTTCCCAACAATCCGTATGCTCAGGTTGTGCTGGGGCGCGTTTACCTCGCGTTGAACCGATTCGAACTGGCACGCCAGACGTTCTCTGGAATGGTGCGCACCGGCCCCGACGGTGAAATCGAAGCTGACCTCTCACTTGCCGATTTGGATTTGGCGACGGGTCTTTATGGGGAAGCGGAAAAAGATCTCGGCAACGCGATTCAAGCCGCGGTGAGAAATCACAATCGCATCGCTTCCGCAAAGGCCCAGATCGAGATGGCGGAGTTGTTAATACAGAAAGGTCTATATTTGCAGGCCAATCAGCAACTCGGTCAGGTCAATCTGCCGCCGCAATCTCCCGCGCTCATGCTCCTCCTGGCGAGGACCTATGCTTGGACCGGCAGCCTCGAACCCGCCAGGCGGAGTCTGCGAGACATTGATGCCCAGATAAATCAGCATGACGCACCTGCACTCCAGGCATTGCGCAACCTTGTGAACGCAGAAATCGCATTGGCGCAGAAGAGGTTTCCCGATGCGGTGAAGGAGGCGGAGAGTGCCGTCACTTATCAGAAATCCGTCTTCGCGATCGAGACGCTTGCCCGTTGTTACGCTGCGGCAGGAATGCAAGAGAAAGCAGTCGAGCAGTACCAAACTGTGATCACTCGTGGAAACGAATTGATGGACGACGCCCGCGCCGAGAGCTTCGATGAGCCCGCGTTTCATCGGGCGGTGGACGCGCATTACCGCCTCGGTGTCCTCTACCAAAAGCTTGGGCGATGGGACGACGCGCGGACCGAGCTGCAAAAGTTTCTCGGCTATTGGACCCACGCCGACGCTGACGTGGGAATTTATCAAGATGCTCAACGATTGCTACGAAGCTTGCCGGCTGGGAGCGTGCCCACGCCCGCGAGGTAAAGAACAGACTCGCGGATTCCGTCTAATCCAAGTTCCGTCTCGATCAAAGTGTCCTGAAACGCTGCCGTGCAAAACGGAGCGAGACCAAGCCACGTCGCCACCAGGCAAAATGTCTGACACAAATGTCCAGTTTCCAGCAATACCACTCGATAGGTGCGGGCAAACCGGTACTTCCACTGCGTGCGTGGAAAAACCGCGGTCATAACAAACAAAGCGGACGCATCTGCAACGAACTCCTGCCCCGCTGCGTAGGCAACCGCCTTCTTCACTGCTTTCACAGATAGGATTCTTGCCAGCGAGTGATGCAGGCCATCGTAGTGA
>PNAR01000315.1:0-1312 GCA_003169715.1 Acidobacteriaceae bacterium
TTATCGAAGTATATAGTTGCCCTTCGTTGGAATGACCATCCTCGCGACCGCGTTCCTCACGCAATTCGTAAAGGTACGCTGACAGAACTGTCTCCTCGGGACTTTCTGTGCAGGAAACTCGGTGGTCACTTGCAGACGCTCGTATCCTCATCCTGAGTATTGCTCTTGTGCAGCCCGGTACATTGCTACGACATCGTTTCCAATCACGTTAGTCCGTCTCTGTATCACAAATGCCCGCGAGTACCAAGCCGCTCACGATCCCGGCGTACAGAAGCCCTGACAAATCCGCTCACAACTGTGCAGGCTGGTAATTCGTATTTCCTGCCGGGCCATTCCACTTCAAGTTTTTGCCGTTTGGTGTATCCGTGCAATGGGTGGTTTGTACCTGGACCCGGCACAACAATCACCTCAATCGGTGGTTGTGCTGAGGAATGGCAAGAAAGGTTCTTCCTACCCTCCATTGGTACAAACGGCTCATTGATCTTCTACCCCAGTGGATTGAACAATGAATTAGAGAGGACAGAGTACTCCACGAGAGGTGCGCTATGAAGTTAACGTACGGAAAGCTCAGAGGCCTGAAAGCTGTTTCAAATCAGCATGGCATCATCGCCGCAGTAGCGATGGATCAGCGCGGTTCATTGAAGAAGGCGCTCGGTGGCACGGCCAGCGACCGGCAACTGGAAGAATTCAAGAGCACTGTCACGGAGACACTCACACCTTATGCCAGCGCTGTTCTGCTCGATCCGGAGTTGGGGCTGTCTGCCGCGAAGCGTCGCGCACCGAATACTGGCCTCTTCTTAGCCTATGAGAAAACCGGCTATGACCATACGAGTCCGGGACGCCTTCCCGAACTGCTCGATCACTGGTCCGTGCGCCGATTAAAAGAAGTCGGGGCAGATTGCATCAAGGCCCTGCTCCATTACAACCCTTTCGAGGCGGCCAATATTAATGACCGGAAACACGCCTGGATTGAGCGGATTGGCGATGAATGTTCTGCGAATGACGTTCCTTTCTTCCTCGAGCTGGTTGGTTATGAAGAAGGCACAGACGAAAAACGGTTCGAATATGCCAAGAGAAAGCCGGCGATAGTGAAAGCCAGTACGGCCGAGTTTACAAAGAACCGCTACTCCGTGGATGTCTTAAAGGTTGAGGTGCCCATTAACATCAGGTTTGTCGAAGGAGCAAGGGCCTTTTCAGGCCAAAAGGCATACGACCGGAACCAGGCGATCCAACTGTTTCGCGAAGCGGCCGAGGTTGCCACGAAGCCTTTCATCTATCTTTCGGGCGGTGTGAGCAATGCCGAGTTTACGGA